>CAZPNG010000054.1:0-6002 GCA_964587845.1 uncultured bacterium
TCCCGCCGAGCTGTGAAGACGATCGCCCCGGACGATTCCATATGGGGCACCCAGGTGGACAGCAATCGCTCGAGCCGGGGTTGGACATCGCGGACGGGCTCCATGAACATGGAGCCGCGAAGTCCCTGCTCCAAACGCTCCGTCATGAAGCCCAACACATCAAGTTGACCCGCCCGGGGCTGAAGCAAATTGAGCGATCGCCCGGGCCGACCCCTCCACAGCGGCGTCCAGACCCACGCGTCCTCCCGCTCCTGCTCTGCGGCATCGTACGCTTGATAGCCGATCTGCTCGAGATCGGTTGAAATACGGTAGGAAACCGTCCTGCCGCTTCCCGCAAAAGTGCGCCTCGAGAAAACAAAATGCCTCTCGGAGCCCGGCTTCAACGCGCGGGGGTTCGGCTCGACCGAGACGTGCTTCATGATTTCCGGAAGGTGCCTCACGAGGGCGCGGCGCACGAATCGCTCGGTCTTCATCACCGAGCGCGGCACTCCCGGCAGGGCCACGACAGGTGGCGGTGCCGGCTTCCCCCGCTTTGCCCGCGCCGGCGAACGGCGAATCAAGTGAAGGCCGTAGGTCACCTGGGTCGGGGCCTTCGGGTCGGGGTACTGGAGGGCTGCGATGTAATAGAAGCTCGGGTGATCCGCCACCACGGCTCTGCCCAGCCGAACCAGGGCGGAACTGATTTCATGAATGTCGGTGACGCTCCCGTCCATCCACACATCGACCTCGTAATCCCTAAAGTAGCTGTACCTTTCTGCGGGTTCCCCGAAGAGTGCACCCAACCCGAGGGCATCGATTTTGGCGTTGAGAACCTGCAGGCTGAATGGCTGCGCCGCAACATTCGGAGACGGTTTGGGCCCAAAACGCAGGGTGTGATAAAACACGCCGGTTCCCGAGGGATCTTCCTGGACGCTCAATCCTTCAAGTTGAAATCCAAGCTTGTCCGCAGCGCGCGTGAGCCTCCAGCTGAAGGAAACGAGATCGATGATGACTGGGTCAGACTGGCCTTTCGTTTCGATCGTGAGGGCGACTGTGCCATCCGCGGCCACCTGAACAGCCCGCTCTACACTCGGGTAGAGAGCCGCGAGGCCCGGCCGTACCATCTTGCGGTTGGGGGCCCCATCAAGCCAGAAGGGAGGGTCTGTCACGAAGCGTCTTGAGATCCTGCGAAGGATGGCTTCCTTCATGAGCTGTGCCGGCGAGGCAGACGGCCCGGCCTGGGCGGGCGCGCGCCTTCGCAGGGCCTGAGCGGCGAGCGCGTGCGCGGAGTGGCTGCGCTCATCGCGCGTGAGCTGGAGGGTGTAATAGCTTTCACCGGGCGCCCCGGGCACGGGACGGTGGTTCACCCAGAACCGGTAGCCGTATGCCCTCGCCAGCGACACGCCAAGCTCTGCGAGCGGCGCGACAGCGTCGCCCGCCTGATGGGACGGCCCACGGAACACGGCTACAAAGAGCTCGCGGCCGAACTCCCAAATCGCCCACTCACGCAGGGCGGGATGCACCGCGCCGCGGGCACCGGCACCAAACCGCCTGACAAGCCCGCGGTTCAAGATCTCCTCCGTCAGCTCTGGAAACGACGAGGGAGCGCCGCCATCACGGAGCTGCACGGCGCGGCGCGCGAGGCGCGGCCAGCTCACCGGCCGCTCGGCGCGGCGGAACTCGTAAAATGCGAGGGCTGCCGAGAGCACCGTGGCCCAGGCCTGATCGCTCAAACTCCTGAAGTGCGTCGAGCGCGCCTCGGGAATGGCGTCCATCGCCTGCTCGAACCCGCCCGTCTCGCGGACGAGCGCCCGCAATCTGCCCTCGTGCAAGCCGCGCACCCCCAGCTGGTTGCGAAGCAGGTATCGGAGGGCGGCCACGTCGCGCACGGCGGGCTGCGAGGTCAGGTCCGCAAGCGACGCTTCAAACGGCGTCGCGCGGCTGGCGGCCTGGCGCACAAGATAGAAGGTTGTCACGAGTTCCCTGGAAGTCGTCTCATTCGACAAGAGATAGGGATGTGAAAACCCAATTTCCATTTGATGGAGCGCTTGCTTTACCCGCCTGTCGAGCTCACGCTGGGCTTGTTCCTCCGCAGGCATGGGCACCAAGATGCGAATGGCAACGGGAGCTTCCCGGCCGCCCACGAATTCCACCTCCAGCCTGGGGCTGATTTGCAAGAGCCCCGAATCGCGCAGGCCCGCGTAAAAATCCCGACCGACCTGGGTGGACTGAACGGTGTGGAGCTCGCCCGCCGAGAAGTGTTCGCGCCGCAAGAGTTCAAGCTCGTAGAGCTGATGATTGGGATCGCCGAGGTCTTCGCGCTCGCGCACAGCCAAGTCCGCGTAGGTATAGCGGTAGTGCTCCGCGATCCAATTCGCAAATCTCTGCAGGTCGGCGTGGACCGTGAGCGGCTGGATCGCAAGATCACGCGGCACCCACGCAGTGACAAGGTAGCGGTCCGGCTGCGGTCGCGAGTGCGGCGATGCGTCGAAGACAGGAGTGACCCCACACTCATATGGGAACGCCTCCGCGAGACCGTGGGGAAGCGCGATCGTCGGCCGCGAGAGCTCTTGATTGAGGTCGAATCGCGACAAGTCTCGGAGTTCGGAGTACGGCCGCGGGCGCGCGGTGAGCTCTTCCCTCCAGGTATCGATCAGAGCTTGAATCCAGGAAGGCACTGCGCCTTTGATTTTCACGCGCCAGCGCGTGGGCCTGGCGTTGTCCACCGCCTCACGGGGCTGCGCCACGAAACTTCCCAATTGCTGCCAGATGAAGTTCTGAAACTCCTCGGGCCAGAAAGC
Source organism: uncultured bacterium (assembly GCA_964587845.1). Taxonomy (GTDB): domain Bacteria; phylum Omnitrophota; class Omnitrophia; order Omnitrophales; family CAZPNG01; genus CAZPNG01. The sequence continues at coordinate 2,781 of CAZPNG010000054.1, forward strand.
TCCGCCCCAGTCGAACTCAACGTCGAGCGCGATTTTTTGCAGGCCCTCCGGCGAACCCTCCACGTAGACTCGGCCGCGCGAATGATCCCCGGGCATCTTGGGTTTGGCCGCATGGATCTTGACAGGCGGAGCGGTGAAGCCCGCGACAAGCAGGCGCCGGTTGAGATCGTGCTCGATCACGGTTTCAAGCCGCCGCGAGAAGCGGTCATCGAGCGGCTGCATCCAGGCGCCGAGGAACGCTTCGGCATCGAAGTCGGGACCGGCTGGGGGATGCTGCACGGTGGGCGGTGTGACGGCCACGTACTTCGCCCAGCGTTCCATGAGCGCAAGCACCGGGTAGCGAATGCGGCCTCCAAGCTCGGTGAGGCCGGCCGCCAGCTCCTTAAGATCCGGAAAGTGAGCGTAGTCTGCTATCAGTGTGGTCACGAGTTGGGGTGTGAGCGGCCCCGTGCCTTCGTAGGAGGGAATGTCGAGGTCCAGCTTGATGTTGGGCCCGGCCAGGCGCGCCCTCTCAATCTGAAATCTCTGGATGAAATCCAAAGGCAGGCCGGCGGAATAAAGACGGTACCGGATCTCCTCCTCGATGAAGTTCCTTAACCGTTCGTTGGACTCGTAGAACGCGCGGGCGGCGGCCTGGCGCTGCACGATGAACACACGAAGGGAAACCCCGCCGGAGGCAGGGGTGGGACCTTTGAACAGGCCGGCGTAATAGGCATCGGTCTCGCTTTGAGTGACCGCCTCCGCGATCGCAAAGAGCGCCCGGCCGGCCGCGCCTTCCTCCTCCGTTCTGACGGATAGTTCGATCACAACTTGCGGGCCATCGGGCGATCCGACCACATAAAGCTGCCGCGAGTCGTGACTGACTCCCTCAAATACCTGCGCCGTTGCGGCGACATCCACACCGTGTCTCACGCGCTGGATGAAATCTTCCTCAACCGGAGGCCTCCCCGCCATGCCGGTGTAAGGATCGAGCAAAAGCTTGTGGACGTAGCGCTTCGATCCCAGCGACGTAGGTTCAAACTCGATGCCGCGGATGCGATGATAGCGGTACTTGCCTTCCAGGAATCGGCCGAAGCCGAGGAGGTCCGCGACGGCTTGGGGACTCCATTCATTCAGCACGAAAGCGACCTCCAGACCGCCTGCTAGCGCCTGTCTCGCCGACATCTGAGCGCTCGGGTAACGGGCGCGAAGGCCTGCCCAGTGGCGGATTTCCTTCGCCTCAGGCAGCCAGGACACCGGCTCGGTGACGAAGATGGCGTGCATCTCTTTCTTTAACTCACGAAGGGTGAGCACCCTGCGGGGCTGGGAACGATGCACGAGCAAGAGCGTGTACTCCTGCAGGCCGGTTTCAGCGGGGACGTCCACGGGCGGCAGCGTGATCCAGTAATAGTCGGGAAACGCGCCCGCCAGGAGCGGCCCGAGCGTCATGAAAGCCCCGCTCACGTCGCGTTCATCGCGACTGCAGCGCATCGAAACAAAGATTTCGGGCTCTCCCGGGCCGAAAGATTCCGGGTAGACCGCGAACCGTCCCGCCAGCGGCTGGAGGGGGAAATTCTTCAAGTGCTCGGAATCGAGGCGCTCAAGCGCCGGAATCACGCTGGGCTCCCGTTGCGCCCGTGAACTCAAGACGAGCGAGTAAACATACCCGGGCCCGGCCGTCAGGGTGGAATCGGACTGCACGTCGATGCCGCGGATTTTGTGGGAGTCATACTTCGCCTCAAGGTACCGCCCGAGTCCGAGGAGATCCGCGAGCGCTTGCGGCTGCCAGTCTTCAAGCCAAATCCCCACATGGTATTCGGCCCCGGGATGCGGCGCCTCCACGTAAAGCCTCTTGCCATACTTCCCTCTGAAGCCGGCGCCCTGCGGTTGTTCCTGAGAGCGCGCGCCGGAAAGCCACGGCGGCGCCTCGGCCGTGAAGCCGGCGGATAGCTCAGTCTCAAGGCCCTCGGGCGTCAGCTCGCCCGCGCGGGCGGGGGCGTTGCGCCCCGCGAGCAGGTCGGGGTTCGGTGCGCCGGTCTCCCGCACCAGGACCACGCGCGCCGTGTATGTTTCGGGCTGTCCCACCACGGACTCCGGAGGCAGCCCAACGGCGTAATACTGGGAATATTCTTTGGTGAGATCAAATGCCGCGCGCGTCAGCTCCGCGGCCAAGGTCATTAGACCGTTGAGCCCCTCCAAGGTCACGGACATTTCGATCACGGGCGGCACGGTTGCGAATTGAGCCGGCTCGATGCGCACCCGATCCTTCAACAAAGCACGCGCTTCCAAGCGCTGCATGAGCACCTGGGGCGTCAGGAGCGCAGGTCTGAGATCGGGGTCCCTGCGGTCGAGCCGAAGGAGGTACATGGGAGCCAAGCCTCCGATTAAGTTGGGAACAGACAGGACCATCATGCCTGCGATGTGGTACGCCGGGTGCCGGCGCACGAAGAGGCGCGCGAAGGCGTCCAGGTTGGCCAACGCCTGCGGAAGCCAGTCGAATTGCAGAAACGACAGGCCCACGCCCCGGCCCTGCTGGCTAACTTTCAAGTGCTCCCCATAGAGGCCCAGGAGTCCTCCGTCCGACACATGGGACTGCCTGCGGGTGCCCGGCAGCCAGGAAAGCGCGTCTGTCCAGAACGGCGCGCGAAGCTCGCCCATGAATTTCTGGAGATCGAGCTCGTCGGAACCGGCGCCGGTCGAGCGGGCCGGCGCGCGCCGGACAAAGATGAGGTGTTGGAGCTTGCCACCCTGCGGCTGCGGATCGTCCGTGGTGTAGATGCCTGCGGAGTAGTAATCGGAGCGCGCCGCGGTGACGTCTTGCGCGAACGCCTTGAGGGCAAGGGGCGTCGTACCCAATCCCTCCGGCGGGGCCCGGACGAACAGGTGAAGGAAGTCGGGGTCATCGCCGCCCTGCGGCAAGACTCCCAACCGCCCTTCCAAGGCAAAATGAAGCAAGTCCCACCGTTCGAGGTGCGGGACTAAAAACTCCAGGTTTAAGGGCGGCGGCTCCTGCCGGGCTTCCTCCTTGTCCTTGTCGAGGCGAAGGGTCGTGAGGTAAATCGGCTGGCCACCCACCCGGTGCGGCTCGTTGGAAAAACCGATCTGTCTCATGCGATAGCCCGCGTACTTACCGGTGAGGTAGCGGCCCAGAGCATCGAGCTCGGCGACGACCTGAGCATCGAAGTGGTCCGTCTCGACCGTGACGAAGATGTCCGGCGAGCCCTCAAGGAGCGGTCCTGTGGT
>CAZPNG010000055.1:0-6097 GCA_964587845.1 uncultured bacterium
ACCACGGTGCTGGTGCGCTCGGGAGACACCGTGGTGCTGGGCGGGCTCATTCAGGACAGCGAAGGCAAGGCCTCCGTGAAGTTCCCCATCCTCGGAGACATTCCGTTTCTGGGAGGGCTGTTCCGTTCCAAAACCAACGACTTTACGAAAAACGAGCTTGTGTTCTTCTTGACGCCCCGGATTCTCGCGCCGCAGGGCTTGGGGCGCGAAGGCCAAAAGGAGGGCGGGTTTTACTTCGACAAGCAACACGCGAACCAGGTCAAGGAGTTTGACGAGTCGGGAGGATTCAGCTTCGAGAAGGGGCTGACCCACTCGCAGGGAGTATTTCGTTCCGATGACCGGGCGTACTGGAAGCTCCAGGGGACAGAGGTGCCGCAGTGGCGGGAAAATCGCGATGCGTTCAGCCGAAAGGACATGCTCTACAACCTTCCGAAGGGCGCCTCACCCGGGGAAGCCCGGCGCCGGGATCGGGCCCTCCAGGACGCTGTCGTCAAGACCGGCTATTCGCAGGTCCTGCGCTCGCGCCTGGGCGACGCATTCCGCGCGAGGCCTGAGCTGGCTCAGCTGGGCCCCGTGGAAATGATCCTCGTGGTTTCGCGCGAGGGCGCTCTTCAGGAACTCTCCTACCGCAATGAGCGGCTGCAACAGGATTCCGCGCTGGCGGAGACCTTCATCTCCGTGATCCAGGGCTCCGGCCCCTTTCCGCAGTTCCCGCCCGAGCTTCAATCCTCCGAGGAGCGGTTCCAACTCACGGTGGCGGGCCGCCCATGAGGCTGGCGAGAACGCTCGTCCTTGTCTTCCTCTTCGCCGCGTGCGCCACCGTGGGCCCGCGCGTTCTGGCTCAGAGCGAGGAGGGGCCGTCCGTCGGGCCCCCGGAGAGCGGTCCGGCAGGCGGGGAAGACGAGGCCCTCGGCATCCTGCCCGGCACCGCTCAGGACCGAATCTCGCTCGAGCTCAAGGGCGTGGACGTGTTGGATGTCCTGAAGGTGCTGGCTAAGAAGAGCGGGCTCAACATCGTGGCCGGCAAGAACGTGCGTGGCCAGGTGACGCTCTTTCTTCAAGACGTGAATGTGCGGGACGCTCTCGACATCATCCTGGAAACGGCGGAACTCGCCTACGAGGAGAAGGAAGGCATCCTCAAGGTGATCACCGACAAGGAGTACGAGGCGGTCTACGGGCAGCCGTATCGGGAGCTCAAGGAGCTGCGCACCTACACGCTCAAGCACGCCGAGGCCAAGGACGCGGTGGCGCCGCTCAATGAGATCAAGTCGACGGTGGGGAAGCTCGTGGTCGACGAGCGCACGAACAGCATTCTGGCCCTCGACACCCCGGAGGTCCTCGACCGCATCGAGAAAGCTCTGGATGAGATCGACGTGCCGCTTCGCACGGAAAACTTTCAGTTGCGCTACGCCGTTGCGGAGGACCTGCAGGCGAAGATCTCGGAGATGCTGACGCCCGGGACCGGGGTCGTGCGCGTGGACGCGCGCACCAATAAGATCGTGGTGCGCGACCGCGCCGAGAAAATCCAGGAGATCCGCAAGCTGGTGGAAAGCTTCGATGTTCCGCCTGAACAGGTGTTGATCCAAGCCAAGATCATCGAAGTGGAACTCTCCGACCGCCACCGCTACGGCATCGACTGGAGCTACGTGGTGGATACGGCCGCGGAGCACAACATCCTGGGGTTCGACAAAGTCAATCTCGACAGCCCCTTCCAGGTGAGCGCGCCCTCGGCGGGCGGTTCGCTCACGACCTTCACGTTCGGAGAGGGCACCGACGACCTGATCTTTTTCCTCCAGCTCCTGGAGCGCGTCGGCAAGACCAACACGCTGTCCAGCCCGCGCCTCACCGTGCTGAACAATCAGGAGGCGCGCATTTCGGTGGCCACACGCGAGCCGTTCGTTTCGCAGACCGTCGTGCAGGGCGACAACACGTCTACCACGGCGGACAACGTGCAGTTCGTGGACGTGGGCGTCACCATGGCCGTGATTCCCACCATTACGGAGGACGGCCACGTGCTGCTGAAGGTCAAGCCCGAGGTCAGCACGCAAGGCACGGCATTCACCATCTCGAACACCAACAACGTGGTCACGACCCGCGTGCCCGTCGTGACCGCTCAAGAGGTCGAGACGACCGTGCTCGTGCGTTCGGGAGACACCGTGGTGATCGGCGGCCTCATCCAGGACAAGGAAGACAAAGCCACCAACAAGTTTCCCATCGTGGGCGACTTCCCCTTCTTCGGATCCTTTTTCCGCTCCAAATCCAACGACTTCACGAAGGAAGAACTGGTGTTTTTTCTCACGCCCACGATTCTCACCTCTTCCCAGGGGAGCCGGGTGGCGACGCAGGAGGGCAAGCTGTATTTCGACGAGAAACATCCCAACCAGGTCAGGGACTTCAACGAAGCGGGGGGATTCAGTTTCGAAAAGGGCCTCTACCACTCGCAGGGCATCTTTCGCTCTGATGACCGGCCCTATTGGAAGCTGCGCGGCGATGAGGTGCCGCAGTGGCGCCAGGGCGCCGACTCGTTTGACCGCGAGGGAATGCTTTACAATCGGCCCAAGACGCTTTCACCCGAGGATCTGGCTCGGCGCGCCCAGAGCGTGGAGGGCGCACTCCTGAAGACCGGTTATTCGCAGGAGCTTGCGGCGCGGCTGGGCCGGGCGTTTAGGAGGCGCCCGGAACTCGCTCAACTCGGTCCGGTCGAGGTCTTGCTCACGCTTTCGCGCGATGGTTCCCTGGAGGAGCTCTCGTTTCGCAACGAGCGGCTGCAGCGGGATTCCTCCCTTGCCGACGCTTTCGTTTCCGTCGTTCAGGCGTCCAGCCCGTTCCCCCAGTTTCCCAGCGAGCTTGACTCCCCGCGGGAGCAGTTTCGCTTAACCCTGTCACGCTAATGCTTCGCAAGACTGAGCTCCGCCGGCGCATGCGCGCGCGCCTGGCGGCCATGTCCCTCCTTCGCCGCAAGGGCTGTTCCAAGCGGATCGTCTCCCGGCTCCGCACCCTTGCGGTATATCGCTCGGCGCGCCGCATTTTGTTTTTTTGGCCCAAGTCAGGTGAGCCGGACCTGCGGCATGCGCTCGCAGCCGCCCTCAGCGCCGGCAAGATTGTGCTCTTGCCGCGAATCGGCAGGCGGGGGCTCCTCCCAGTGCGCGTGCGCCGGCCTCGCTCTGAACTTGAGCGGGGGCCGTTCGGGATCCGGGCGCCCCGCTCTGGCCTAGCGCCCTATCGGGGCCGGCTGGACCTGGTTCTCGTCCCCGGCCTGGCTTTTGATCGTCGCAAGGCTCGTTTGGGTCGGGGCAAGGCCTTTTTCGACCGTTTTCTGGCCCGACGGCAGGGGGCCCTCGTCAAGATCGGCGTTGCGTTTTCCTTCCAGATCGTGCCCCGCCTGCCTGTCGCCCCGCACGACGTCCGCATGGACCTTGTCCTGACCGACAAGGGGCTCTTCTAACGATCCTTTTTCCCTTGTGGTAAAATACGCGTCTCAATGAAGACCCTAAAGATCCTGGGAATTGGGGACACGGTGGGCACGCCCGGGCGGGAAGCTCTGCGGCGCATTGTGCCCCGCCTTCGCAAGGAGCAGGGCGTGGGCTTCGTGGTATGCAACGGTGAAAACCTGGCGGGCGGCGCGGGGATCACCGAGGAGACGGCCCGGGAGGCGTTCGAGGCCGAGGTGGACATCCTCACCTCGGGCGACCACTACTTCGACAAACGGGAGGCGGTGGACTACCTGGCGCGCGAGCGGCGCGTGCTGCGCCCGCTGAACTACCCGACGGGAGCCCCGGGGTTCGGCAGCGCTCTCGTCACGATGCCGGACGGCACGAAGGTGGGGGTCTTAAACGCTCTCGGTAAAGTTTTCATCAACCTTCTGGACTCGCCCTTTGAAATGGTGCGCGCCGAGGTGGAGCGGCTGCGCAAGTTTACGCCGATCATCGTGCTGGACATGCACGCGGAAGCCACCTCCGAGAAGATCGCCATGGGCTGGTACCTGGACGGCCTCGTGAGCCTGATCTTCGGCAGCCATACCCATGTTCAGACCGCCGATGAAGCGATCTTGCCGAAGGGCACGGCGTACATCTCGGACGCCGGCATGACGGGGCCGTACCGCTCGGTTCTCGGCCGGGACATCCAGTCCGTCCTCAACCGGTTTCTCACCAGCGTGCCGCAGCGTTTTCCGGTGGCCTCGGAGGACGTGCGCCTTTGCGGCGTGATCGCCGAAATTGACGTGGCGAGCGGCCGCGCGCTGTCAGTCCGGCGCGTCCAGGAGCGCCTGGACGGAGCGCGATGAAAAGGCCCCGCCTTCCGGAGGGGGAAACGCTCCTCGCTCGCGGCGCCGAGCCGCAAGAGCGCAAGATTTACACCGTGAGCGAGCTCGCGCGCCGAGCCAAGCAGAGCTTGGAACTGGCGTTCTCGCGGGTGTGGGTGGAGGGTGAGATCTCCAATTTCAAGCTCATCGCCTCGGGCCATGCGTATCCCACCCTCAAGGACGACCAGGCAGTTTTGAGCCTGGCCATCTTCCGCACCGTGATGGCTTCACTCCCCTTCCAGCTCGAAAACGGCATGAAGGTGCTGGTGGGCGGCACGCTTTCCATCTATGAGCCGCAGGGCCGCTTTCAGCTTATCGTGGAGCATGTCGAGCCGCGCGGCGCCGGGGCCCTGGCCCTGGCGTTTGAACAGCTCAAGCAGAAACTCGCGCGCGAAGGGCTTTTCGATCCGGCCCGCAAGAGGCCGATTCCATTCCTGCCCGGCGTGATCGGGGTCGTGACCTCGCCGACCGGCGCGGCCATACGCGACATTTTAAACGTGGTGTCCCGGCGCTTTGCGGGGGTACACCTGCTCCTGTATCCCGTCCGCGTGCAGGGCGACGGGGCGGCAGGCGAGATTGCCGAGGCCGTCCGGTGGTTTAACGAGAATGCGGCGGCCGACGTGCTGATCGTGGGGCGGGGCGGGGGGAGCCTCGAGGAACTATGGGCGTTCAATGAAGAGGCCGTGGCGCGCGCCATTCATGCCTCCGGCATTCCGGTGATCTCCGCCGTGGGCCATGAAGTGGACTGGACCATTGCAGACTTCGTGGCGGACCTGCGGGCGCCCACGCCGTCCGCGGCCGCGGAGCTTGTGATCCCGCGCAAGGAAGATTTGGTTTACACGGTTTCGGGGCTGGGCGGGCGTCTCCTGCGCGCGGTACGGGAGCGCGTGGCCGACCTTCGGGAGCGCATCGGGCGGGTCCTCGCAAGCTACGCTTTCCGCCGTCCCCAGGAGCGGCTACTCGAAGCCATGGAGCGCCTCGACGAGACGTCGGGTGAGCTGGACCGCGCGCTTTCGCGCCGGCTGGAAGTCGCCAAGACGGCCATCGCGGCGATGACCGGCAAGCTCGAGACCTTAAGCCCGCTCGCCGTGCTGGCCCGCGGCTATAGCGTGACATTTTCATCCTCAGGCCGCGTGCTCAAAGATGCGGCCGTCGTCAGCAGGGGCGAACGGCTGCGCACGCGGCTTTTTCGTGGAGAGGTGGCGTCGGAGGTTGTCTGACCATGGCTGAGGTGAGTTTCGAGAAGGCGCTGCAGCAATTGGAGAAGATTGTCGAGGCCCTGGAGGCGGGGAGCCTGCCGCTCGAGGAGTCGCTCAAGCGCTACGAGGAGGGGGTCCGGCTCGTGCGCGCCTGCCAGGATCGACTGCAGAAGGTGGAGAAGCGCATCGAGGTGCTGCGCAAGAACCTCGACGGTTCCCTCGTTGCGGTTCCCCTGGAAGGGGAGCGCGCGGGCCGCGAGAGGCCCCAAGCGGAGGAGGAATGACGCTCGAGGCCTACCTCGCCTCCCGCAGGCGGTTGATCGAGCGGGCCCTGGTGCGCCTGCTGCCCAAGCGCACGCTCTACCCCGCGCTGATCCACGAAGCCATGCGTTACGGCGTGGTGAGCGGCGGCAAGCGCCTGCGTCCGATCCTGGCGATCGCGGTTTGCGAGGCCCTGGGGGGCTCGCGCAACGCCGTGATGCCCGCAGCTTGCGCGATCGAGCTGATCCACTCTTACTCACTCATTCACGATGACCTGCCCGCGCTGGACAACGACGAGCTTCGGCGCGGCCAGCCGACTTGCCACAAGAAATTCGGC
>CAZPNG010000056.1:0-3297 GCA_964587845.1 uncultured bacterium
CGGCTTCTCAAAGGTGTGGGTCTCCCGAACAGATCCCTCCTCGAGCGGTGTCAAAAAATCTTTAACCTATTTATAATGAAAGACTTACATCATGCCCGCCATCTTGACACGGCGCACAACGGATGGTATCCTTTCATCGAACACTTTTGAAAAGTGTTCATTAGGTCCACGGGACATCCAGATTGCAAAAGATAATCTGACGGCACGCTCTCAAGCGTGAGTTTTCTGCGCACGCAGTCTCTTTGTCCCGGCGCCATGCGCCGGGCCTCTGAGGCGGGAGCGCCGCACGTGTCTCCGTGCCTATCCACGGGCATGTTAAAACGAACCATTAGCTCAATGCTGGTCTTGACGCTCGCTGTGACGCAGGCCCTGCCTGCTCAGGCACAGGTTCCGTCCGCCTATCCTGCTTTACCCACCCCCGAAGAACGCTCCTTCCTATTCGGAAGTTCCGTGACCTTGCCTGCGCAGTTAGCGACCGTGAGGGCGGGGCCGGCGCCTCAAAACTGCAAAACCTGTGATCTTGGGCCCGAGGTTGTGGTGATCGAGGAGGCCCACGGTCACCCGCAAGCCGAGCTTGCCGTGGAAGGGATTGTCAAGCACCTGACAGGCTCGCGCGGCTACGACACCGTCCTGCTTGAGGGCTCGCGCGGGCGCCTGCAGCCCGAGCTCTTCCGGATTTTCCGGGATAGCAAGCTGAACCGCGAGCTCGCGGTCAATCTGCTCAAGCTGGGAGAGTTTTCGGGCGCGGAACTGGCTCTCCTGGAATCGCAGGCAGTGGGCTTCGGCGTGGAGGATGCGCGCGCTTACCGTGAGAACCGGCAGGTGTACCGGCAGCTTCTCATGGCCAAGCGGCGGGTGAGGGCAGGCCTGGATGTGGTGCATTCGGCTTTATCCAAGAAGCTTGGAACGTCGAGCGCCTCGCTACGGGAAGTGCTTGAGGCGCGGCGAGCATTCGAAAGCCAAGCCCTCGAGCTCTCGGCGTATGTGCGGAAACTCTCTTCCTGGGGCGAGCAATTTCTTGGGCTCTCCCTTGCGAACGAAGCGAATCAGAATCAATGGCCGCAGCTTTCGCGCTTGGCGCGTCTCGAGCGCCTTGAGACGCTCCTCGGCGGGCTAGATGAAAAAGCCCTGGCACGGGAGCGCAAGTCGATCGAGCGGCGGCTCGAGGCCTGCTCAGTTAGCAAGGACTTTATCCAAGCTTTTAGACATTTCACGTCCCTGGAATCGGCATCGAAGGGAAATGAGAGGGTTCCGGTTTATCGCGCCGGCTCAGCGCGGTGGGTCTTCGAGCGGGCGGCCACGCTGCTGGAGCGGTATGCGCCGGCAGCCGGGGCACCCGCTGCAGGCGGGTCGGCTGGCAAGTCCCCGAAGGTCGAGAGACCGGAGGTGGGGACGCCGGCCGAGGCGCCGAATCTTTCCGTCCTGATCGAGAAAAGCATCCTGCAGAACGAAATCGAATCAGATCAGTTGTTTGACGAGATCCGCGCGTTTGAGGCGCGGGTTCTCGCGCGCGTGGCTCACACGGACGCTGAGCGCAAACTCGTGCGTACTTTCGAGCGAGCGAAGCTCCTCCAAGACCTTCTCACCGCCCGGATGACTCGGGGCCAGTGGGATGCCGTTCAACGCAATCTGGAGCAGCTTCACCCCCGCCTGTTCGGACTTCGCGAGCTCGAAGACGTGTTTGCGCTCAGTATCCGGTTCTATAAGATCGCCGCCGCGCGAGACTCCCTCATGGCCGCGCGGGTCTCAAGCGTGCTCGCTCGAACGGGCGCGCGCAAAGCGATCCTCGTGGCGGGTGGCTTTCACCGGCCCGGACTCGTGGATGCGCTGGCGAGGAGGGGAATCCGCAGCACGGTGGTGACGCCCACCTTCTCGCAGATTGAGACGGGCCACGCCTACGAGCGCGCGATGCTGGAACGCAACGCGCCGCCAGCCGGGGCACCCGCAGCCGTGTTTCATCTCGCCTCGCTTCGTGCCACGACGCCGGTGCGCATGCGCGCGGCCTTCGGCAGCGTCGATCGCACCTACCTGCCCCGCGTAGTGCTGGGCGTGATTCGCAAGTCCCCGGCCCTGGCCGCGCGCGCAGATGAGTTCATCGCGAGCCGCTTTTACGAGGACTGGGGACTCACTCACAAAGCGGCGCAGGGCGAAATGCGTTTCTCAGCGGGCGGTGCGCTGGCGGGGACCCTTCCGGTTCCCGAGATGGCCGAGCCACCGATGGCGCCGGCTCTGCAGACGCGCTGGGCATCGTCACGCATCGTCGCCTGGACCCGCCGCGAGTTTGTCCGGTTGGCCGGCTATGGGTTCCTCGGTCTTGGCTTCAGCGCTGGCACGGCTCTGGCCGACCGTCGCCAGCCCGCCGTGCCCATCCGCGAGGACCTGATTCCTCGGCGCGGACAGCAGCCGGTCGTCTCCGAGAGTTTCGGCACGCTCGTGCGCGAAGCCGAAGATTTCGCGACAACGGTTTTTCCGCATCTGCCCGGTTTAAAGCGGGGCTCTTCGTCCCCCAAGGCCTACAGCGCTGAGGAGCTGCAAGCGGCTCGCGCAGACCATGCCGCTCAAGCTCGCCAGTGGGGCCGGGCGGGAGAACGCTTGGCCAAGGGCATCGACTTCCTCTTCGAGCGGGCCGGCGCGCGAACCGAAGCGGGCCAAAACGGGCTCCAAGCCATGCTCCAGGCCGACTGGGAGCGCGTGAACCGGGAGTTCTTCTTCCCCTACGGTTACTTGATCGGCCTGGCGCCGGGTAACGGCCTGGTTTACCAGGAGGGTTCCAAGCGCTACGCCTATTCTGTGGGCGTGCCTGCAGCGTCCCGCATCCGATTCATCTGGCGGCTTTCGCGCAGTCTGCTGCCCGCGCAAGTCCAGTCGATCGCGGAGCCGTACTATTACGCCCTCCTGGTGGACCAAATCGAGCATTCAAACTTGGGCTACGACAAGTCCTTCGACGAGATCGGCGGCATGACGCACGCCATCGTGACTCCCACTCAAGTGGATCCCCGCACGGGGCGTCCCTCTGGCGCAGCCAAGATTGCCTACGCTCCCACGTTTGCCTACGTGAGCGGCAAGCGCATGGACCTCAAGTACGCTGACGAGATCGACCCCCGGGGCAAAGGGGGCAGGGCCATTGCCGACAAGCGCGCGCGCCGGGAGCGCGGCGAATCCGTCGACTGGACCTCAATCAACGAAGTTTATTTCCGCACGTGGTTCAGCATGCCGGACGACGAACGAGTGCTCCTGCACTACGAGCTCGCCGGCCTGCACGAACTTCAGCACGCGCTGGAGTTTGCCCGGGGCATC
>CAZPNG010000057.1:0-3964 GCA_964587845.1 uncultured bacterium
CGGTGACTGGTTCAGGCGTTCCAGAAACTGCGCCAGCACGGTGTCCGGCGTTCCGGCTCCCACGCGCACGAGCCCCGTGAAATCCATGACCGCCTGCGGCTTTGCCTTGAACGTCATGCTCGTGAGGACGACCGAGGGAGGGACGAGCCGGCTCAATTCCCGCAGGGTCGCTCCCAGATGCGGGCCGCGCGCGATGCCCTGCTCCAGCAAGATTTTGCGGCTCTCGATGTCCGCGAGGACCGAGTCGAGCGCCTCGACTTTTTCGGCCGCCGGGCCGATCCTTTGGAACTTGATCTGCCTGACCTTGAGGCCGACCCCGGACGCCGCAATCTGCACGCCGGTCGCCGCAACGATCACGAGAAGAAGAGCCGAAACAGCGGCGCAGGCCCTCTTCGCCAGCACCTGATACCCCTGCAATCTCGGCGCCCACAGGTCCTCGAGAAGAGCGAAATTGAGCCGACCCGCCTCGGCATACAGGACTCCCGCGAGCGGCGCCGTACTGAGATCGAGGACCGGCTCGCGAGCCGCCACGTCCAGCAGCTTCACGGGGATCTTCAACTGGTCAGCCAGGTAGCCATCCATCCCCTTCAGGAGCGCCGCACCGCCCGAAAGATAAACTTCCGCGAGCGTCTGGTCTGGGACCTGCTTCTGAAACTGAAGGATCGAGCTGCGCAGTTCCGTCACCAGCTTCTCGAAGATCGGGCGCACCCGCCCTGCCAGCTGAGACAACTTGGGTTCATCGGGGGTCGGCATTAAATTGGGGGTCGGAAGGCCGAACTCCTCCTTGAGCGCCTGAGCTTCCTGGTAGCGGATCACGACGGGAACGCTGTCCACCACCAGGGTGCCCATCATGGCGTTCGTGATGTGCTCGCCGCCCAACGGAACCTGGCGCACGGACTGGAGTCGCCCGCCCCGGAACGCCAGGATGACCGTCTGCTCGGCACCCAAGTGGATCAGCATAACATTCGCCGCCGGCAAGAGGCCGAAGCGCTCGCAAAGGCTCTCGTAGGCTACAGGCAGCACGGTCACGACCGCCGGCCGAACGCCCTGAGAGTGAAAAATATCGAGCACGCTGTCGCGCGACGCCGTCTCGGCCGCGGCCACCAAGACCTCGGCGCCTCTTTCCTCATACAGGACGGTGGATTCTTCGGCAGCGAAGGGCAGCTTTTCGGCGACCTGCCAGAGCACCGCCTCGCGCATCTCCTTTGCGCCGGCCTCGGGACGCTCGATGCCGGAGGTAAAAACGCCCTTGCCTGTGAGCAACACCCGCGCCTCATAAGGCCCCGTGGGCGCCATCTCCGCCAGGGCTGCGCCGATGGCCTTCGCCAAGCTCTCCGGTTCCCGCGCGCGCTTGCCTTCGGGACTGACGTCAAAAACCGTCTGCCTGACTTTGACAATCTTCCAGTCCCGGCCGGCCCGCTGGGCGGACAAGACTTTCAGCGACGTCGCCGACACCTCAAACACAAGCCGCACCGCGGACCCCGCCGAGGGCGCCAGCCAGCGCGCGAGCCCCGAGAAGCCTTGGGCGGCGCCCCGAGCGCTCGCCCGCTGGCGGCCGGATTCCAAGTCCGGCAGCCCCTGGAAAATGGCCGGGACCTTCTTAGACAGTCCCGAGAGCTTTTTCTTCGACATCCGCGACCGCTTTCTCCCCCGCCGGCACGCTTTCCGCCGGAATGCCCAATTCACGGCTCAGGATTTCGCTCGCCAGGTCCTCGTAATCCTTCGCCCCTAGCGAGCAGGGATCGTAGACCGTGATCGGCTTGCCGGCGCTCGGCGCCTCGGTGAGCTTGACGTTGATGTGGATCACCGACTCGAACACCTTCTCCTTGAAGTAGTCCCGCACCCCCCGCACCACCTCCCGGCAGATGTTGGTCCGGTTGTCCACCATGGTGAGCAGGATGCCCAGGATCTTCAGGTTGGGGTTCAGCCGCCGCTTCACCTCCTCGATCGTGTTGAAGAGCTGCTTCATCCCCTCCATGGCGTAGTAATGGGCCTGGATGGGAATCAGGATCTTCTGCACGAAGTTCATCGCGTTCACGGTCAGGAGACTCAGCGACGGAGCGCAGTCGATGACGATAAAATCATAGAAATCCTGCGTTTTCGAGAAGATCTCCTCCAGCACCCTCTCGCGCCCCATCCGGTTCACGAGCTCGATGTCCGCGCCCGACAGCAGGATGTTGGACGGCGCGATCCACAGGTTCTTCACGTCCGTCCAGCGCACGATCTCCTGGATGGTGCGGTCCGGCTTGAGGAGCACGTCGTAGACGGACTCCTCCAGCTTGTAAGGGTCCAGCCCCACGCCCAGGGTGGCGTGCGCCTGCGGGTCCAGGTCCACGAGCAGGATCTTGTAACCCCGCTGCGCCAGGCAGGCGCTCAAGTTGACGGCCGTGGTGGTCTTGCCGCAGCCGCCCTTTTGATTCGCAATCGCGATCGTCCTCATCGTGACGCCCTCCTCCACGGACTTCCGTTACTCGGCAATCAGGTTCTCAATTTGCAGGCGGTCCTTGATCTCCTGCATCGTCAAACGCTTTTCCTTGAGCTCACGAATGCGCAGAAATCGCCGCCGAATGTTCTCAGGATCGTAGAGAAACTGGCCGTGCGGCGTGCGCTTTTGAACGGGAAAAAGTCCGAAACTCGTATAGTACTTGACGGTCGGCACCGTGATGCCGAGCTCCTTGGCTAGATCCCCTCGTCTCATCCATCGGTCCACTTGAACCTCCAGCGCCGGCGAAGAACCGTACCCGTGATCCTCCTAACGGCATGGGGGAACCGGGAAGTGACACTTCCCCGTTCTCTGTCGCTCAACCCAAATATCGGTACGTTCTGGGGAAACCTTAAGGGGTCTAAAAGAGGCGCAGGCGGGCCATCCAAAAGGCCACGCCTACCAGGTAGGCGGCCAGCAGGAGCAGCAGGAGGCCGAGAGTCTTGCGGTGCCGGGCGATCCACGCCTCAGACCAAATGCTGCGGCTGAGCACGCGGCTCCACCCCTTGAGGGTTTCGTAAGATAAAATCATCAAAAGCCCGAATATCAACGCCAGAATGCCCACCGCCAGCGTGAAGATGAACATGGATTCCTCCTTTATCCGCTACAAGCCGTCCCAGGAATTCGCGCTGCGCGCCACGAAGTTTTCAAACCCCCGCGGCGGCGTCGCCGGCAGGGCTGTGGTCGAGTGTGTAATGGCAACAGCGCGCACGCGATCGGAATCGTATCGATTACACACGACGCTGCCTTGAATGATAGCTTCGTCGACCTCGCATTGCCCCGTGGTGGCAGACCCATAACAGTACACCAGGCCTGTGACGGACGTGTTGGCTTTGGTCGTGCCCCCGTTGCGAATCCGCAGGCCCGGGGTGCGCTGCGCCGTGCTGATGATCGTGCCGTCCACCGAGGTCACCCCGCTCGCACCGTTGATGTCGATCAGGTTGTTGGTGTCCGAGCCGGGATAGTTCACAAAGAGCGTGCTGTCGCCGATGACGTCCGCCCCGGACTCCACCGTAATATTTCGGTTGGCCATGAGGAGAGCACCCGTGATGGACGTGCTCGTGCCCCGCACCGTGATCTGCTGGCCCGTCGCCGTCGCCGCCCGTGAATAGAAGGTGCAGCCGGCTGCCACCGAAACCGTGGGGTTGGACGTGCGGCCCACGTCCAGGTCGCGGTTCGCCAGAAACGTGATTGAGCCGCCCACGCTGGGACTGACCGTGAGGGACGTCGAGCCGGCGCCGGAGTGCAAATCAATGTTTCGGTTGGCGACGATTGTGCCATTGCCCGTGATTGTTACGGTCCCGTTGGTGGTGAAGTTACGAAAATTGCATGTGCCGGCTGAGCAGGCAGCATCCGTGTTGATGTCGAATGTGCCGCTTGAGACGGTTCTGTCCGTGCTGGAGGTATCGGCGTCGAGTGAGGCGTTGAAGGCGGTGATCAGGTCCGTGTAATAGGTCGTCGTAATGACCGGCATGCTCAGGT
>CAZPNG010000058.1:0-3016 GCA_964587845.1 uncultured bacterium
AATCTCCGCGGGAATCGGAAAAGGTGATTCTGCAGCGGAGTATGCTTTCGAGAGTCTTCCCGGGACCGGCCGCTTTGTGGGCCCGGAGATTGAGCGTGCCGTGGCGACCGCAGCTCCCGAACTCGCGGCGCCTCCGGACGAAGGAGGGCAGGAGCTGATCGGCGCCAGCCGCTACACCGCCGCGCGGGTAGCTGAGTTGTCGCCGGAGGCAAAAGAAGGGTTAAAGCCGTTGATCAACCTTGTCGTGAGCGAAATCATCCGCAAGGTCATTTCAGGGCTGATCGAGACTGGTGAGGCCGCCCGAATCTTTTCCCAACTTCAGGCAGGTCAGCGAGACTCGTCCGTCATTTCCGGGAGACTCAATGAAATTGACTTTGAGCATGAGATTCAGGGGATACTGACCGAGCTGGTCAACGCTCCCGATCGTGTCACCGGGCGCCTTAAATTCGCGTCTGCTGTAAATGAGGAACTCTTACGCGCTCTCAGCAATCTAGAACTGCGAACTCAGATTGCAGGGGCCGTCGCATCGTTCATCCGGCAGAATCGGCCGAGGATAGATGGTATTGCCTTGGAAGCCGTTGGGGGTGCGGAGGAGACAGCAGACGGAGCTCGGATTCCGCAAATTGAGCTCAATCTTGAAGGCCTCAATACGGACAGATTGCTTGCAGAAGCCCAACGTCCGCGCGAGGCGGCGGGGCGGGCTGAACAACCCAGGCCGGTTAAGCAAGCAAGCCCCGAAGCGCAGCCCAGCCAAGCCGAGCAGCTTCAGGGGCCGGAGGCAGCTCAGCCAATAAGATCGCAGCCGGCACGTGTCGATCTCGGCGCCGCTGAGAGGCCGACATTCGTGGGAATCGACGGTCGCCCGGCGGACGGAAAGTCCGTAACGTCCGGGTTGATCGCAACGGCCGGGTTGACTGGCAGTTCGACGGGGAACGTGCCCCAGCCTCCAAGCCGCGTGGATCTCGGACCTGCGGAAAGATTTTCCGGAGTTGAAGCCCCACGGTTCACGCCGGTTCGGCTGGAAACTCAGCCCTTTCCTCCCAGTCCGCTGAGGACCTTGCAGCGCATGGCTTTTGGGGTGCCCGGTGCGGGTGTTACGGTGGCGCCGATTGTGTCCCTCGAAGTGGGCCTGCCTTCATTCATCGGTCCCCGATCCGGGGTTGTGATAGATGCTGTGGAACTGGTGCAGACGACGACGACTTTGGTGAGCGAGGACTTTCGATATGCAATCACGGTGGCGGCTCAGAAGTCGACCGGCGTTCAGCAGACTTCAACGGTGCTGGCCGATCAACTCTATCAGTCTTACATTTCCCTTGAGACAGCCCTCAAGGCGCTTGCCGCTACCAACGAACAGGCGGCCAAGCTCACCTCGCCGGTGGATCAGGGAAGCGCTGCCTTCGCCAGCTTCTCTTACGGCAACGAGCTTCCGCCCCCAGCGCTTCTGGTTCTCATCGTCCATGAGCTTGTGATGAATCCTCTGGCGCAGATTCGCCTCGTGATCGATGATGCCAACGGAGTGACGCAGGAAGAGGCCGATCAAGTCGCCGAGGGCGTGCGCATCGTGGCCACCCGCGTTCTCGGAGCAAAGGCTGTCGAGGGGATCAAACAGTTCACGATTGTTGTCGTGGCATCCGAGATCGTCTTGAAGTCTGTAGAAGCTTCCGTGCGTTCAAACCGCAAAACCGATGGCGTCGGCCAAAGCGAGCGCAACCGGCGCACGGGCATCGTCGGGCAGGAGGACGTGGTGGTCCCGCTGGTGGAGGCCTCCGAGGAACGCAGCGGATTTACCGACAGCTCTGCGGACATGGTGGGGGACCTTTTGGGCCTCGATCCCCACAAACTGCACTATTTGAAGATTGCTTATCTGGCTCAAATCCTGCGCTGGCTCGTGGAGAAAAACGACGTGCTTAGTTCGCAGGGGCCGCCCACGTTCGCAGCTCAGCGCGCGGGTTCGAACGTGTACGACATGGGCCGTGCCCTTTTGGATGTGGCCCAGGTGATGATGGAGGCGATCTCGAGCTCCGCGTAATACCGGCTCTTCAAAAAAGGTGCCAGGTCAGTCCATATACAAACTGACTTGGCACCTTTTTTGTGTTTAAATAACGCCATGGAAGACGGTGGTCCGCCCGTTGTGACCCTTCGGCCCCGTTGGGGCCAGCATGTCCTGCGCGATCCCAACATGATTGCCAAGATGGTGCGCACGGTCTCGCCCCGCAAGGCGGACCGCTTCATCGAGATCGGGGCGGGAACGGGCGCGATCACGCAGCCGCTCCTCGAGGCGGGCGCTCGGGTGGTCGCGGTGGAGCGCGATCCGCGGCTGGCCGAATACCTCGAGCAGGAGTTCGCCGCGCGTTACCGAAGATTGAAGGTGGTTCGGGCGGATGCCCTGGCGTGGGACCCCAAGACCCTGCTCAAGCCGGCCAAGGGGAAGGCCCCGCGCACGCGCTTCCGCTTGTTCGGCAACCTGCCCTACCAAATTACCTCTCCGCTCCTTTTCCGGATCATCAGTTGGCGCCGGATGCTCTCCGATGTCCACATCACCGTTCAGAAAGAAGTCGCCGAGCGGCTCACGGCCCAGCCGGGCTCGCCAGCGTATGGCCGCCTGACCCTCGCCGTGCGCTTCTATGCCGTTGCGGAGCAGCTCTTCGATCTTAACCGCCAGGTTTTTGTTCCCGTGCCCGGCGTGGATTCATCCTTCCTGAGCTTGGCATTTCACAAGAAGCAGGCGAGTGCCAAGGCCGCGGCGCAGTATGAGGATCTTATCAAGCACGCGTTTTCCAAGCGGCGCAAAACGCTGGCCAATGCGCTGGCCAGCCAGCAGGCCTTCGGACTGGGCAAGGCCGAATGGGTAGCCGTGCTCGAGCGCGCAGGGATCGTGTCCAGTGCGAGGGCCGAGGAACTCCTCGTGAAGGATTTTCTAGCGATCATCGAAGTTGCCGGCGGCTCCCCGCGTTGACAGTGCCGCGCCCGGCGTGGTAGCATCTTCAATCCAACAAAGGAGTTAGGGAAAAAGTGG
>CAZPNG010000059.1:0-6966 GCA_964587845.1 uncultured bacterium
TAGCGAACCAGCGGCAGGTGCGTGAAGCTCATTCCCTCCTCGGCAATCCCGTGGCTTACGGACGCGACGACACTCATCCCAACAGCAACGGCAAGGAGCAACCCCTTACACACGGGCCCTCTCCCGGCTCCCCCGCCCGAAGAGTCGTTCGCACGCGGCCTCAAAGATTCCCAGGATCACCTGCTCGTAGGTCCACCCCTGCAGGCGGGCCATGATGACGAAATCTCCCGATTTGGGGTTGATACTCGGGAGTGGATTAGCTTCGAGAAAATAGTCCTGACCCGCTTCGTCGAGCCGGAAATCAAAGCGTGTGAAATCGCGGCAGCCGAACACCTCGTAGAGGGCCAGGGCGTGGGCCTCCAGGCGCCGGCGCACGGAGGCGTCCAGGTTCTTGGGCGGGCACTCGTAGGTCACGAGCTCCTCCCAGTCCCGCTTCATCTCGAGCGAGTACACGAAGTCGCGCCGTCCGTCGCTTGCCTTGGTTTCCATGACCCCCAGGATCGTCGAAGGCGCATTGCCCAGCACCCCGATGGTGAACTCCCGGCCCGCGAGGTAGGGCTCCACGAGCACGGGCTGATCCTTGAAACTCGCCATGACCCGTTCGAGCTGCTCGCGCAGCGCGTCGCCTGAGGTTATGCGCGAGCAGGCGCGGATGCCCTTGCTGGAACCCTCCCAGGCCGGCTTCACGAAAACGGGATACGCGAGGGCGCCCGCCTTGGCGGCAAAACGCTCCTGGCTCGCCAGATCCTCGGGCCGGAAGACTTCGAAATCCGCGGTGGGCAGCCCGGCGCCGCGGCAGACCCGCTTGGCCATGGGCTTGTCGAGCGTGAGCGCCAGCGTCAAAGGATCGGAGCCTGTGTAGGGCACGCCCGCCAGCTCCAGCAGGGCCGGGATGTGGGCCTCGCGACTGCGCCCCGAGCGGCCCTCAGCCAGGTTGAACACCACCTCCACGCGCTTTTCGCGGATTCGCGCAAGGATCCCGGCGTCCGGCTCCAGAATCACCACCTCGTGGCCCGCGCCCTCGAGCACGCGCCGGATCGCCTCGAGGGTCTCCGGCTGGTCGAACTCCTCCTCACTTTCCCCGGCGAGAAGGTAGCCGCCCGCCGCGTCAGGTGGCGAAGCGTTGGCCGTGGTAGCGCTTTTCAGATTGGCTGTGAGGCCGATTCTCATGGTGTCGCGCCCGACGCGCCAGCCGCTCGTTGGAGAGGAAGGAACGCTCGCGGATCTTGGTCACTTCGGTGCGGTCGCTGGCGGAGGGGTTCTTATAGCAGACCACCAGGCCTTCGTAGTTGCGGAACATCAGCTCCTCCTCCGACTCCGAAAGGAGGTAATTCGGGGAGAGGGGAATTTTTCCTCCGCCGCCCGGCGCGTCGACGACAAAGGTCGGCACGGCGAAGCCGGTGGTGTGACCTCGCATGCCTTCGATGATCTCGATGCCCTTCCAGACGGAGGTGCGCAAGTGTTCGGCGCCGCGCACCGGATCGCACTGATACAGGTAATAAGGCCGCACCCCGATCGCGAGCAGGCGGTGGCAAAGATCCGTCATCACGGGCACGCTGTCGTTCACATTCTTCATGAGCACCGTCTGATTGTTCATGGGCATGCCTGCGCACTGCAGCAGGTCGCAGGCCCGCGCGGCCTCCAAGGTGATCTCATTGGGGTGGTTAAAATGAGTGTTCACCCACAGCGGGCGGTGCCGGCGCAGCATGGCCGTGAGCTCCTCGTCAATGCGTTGGGGCAGCACCACGGGGAAGCGCGTGCCGATGCGCAGGATCTCGACGTGGGGAATCTCGCGGAAGCGCTTGAGGATAGCCTCGAGCTTCGGCGTGGACAGCACGAGCGGGTCGCCGCCCGAGAAGAGCACGTCGCGGACCTGCGGGGTGTCGGCGACGTACTTCACCATGGCGTCGATTTCGGATTCCGAGCGCATCCACACGCCCTCCTCCCACTCCCGCTTGCGGGTGCAGTGGCGGCAGTTCATGGGGCAAAGGTTTGTGATCTGCACGAGCACGCGGTCCGGGTAGCGGTGCACGAGGCCCGGCACCGACATGTCCTCCTCTTCCTCAAGAGGATCCGGCTCTCCCACCACGTGAAACGCGATCTCTTCGGGCACGGGGAAGGCCTGCACGCGGATCGGATCGCGCGCGTCCTCCAAGTTCACGAGGCACAGGTAGTAGGGCGGGATGATGACGGGATATTTTTCCACCACGCGGGCCAGCTCGGTCCGCTCGGCCTCGTTGTAGTCGCGGCCGACGTATTTCAGCACCGACTCGACAGAGGTCACCGCCTGCTGAAGCTGCCAGTGCCAGTCGTTCCACTGCGCGTCTGTCGCTCGTGGGAACAAGCGCCGGCGCCGCTCGCCGGCACTCTTCGATTCTTCAGATCCGATCGTCACTTGAGGTTTCCTCACCCGGTCTTCACCTATCCTGATTTTCGGCTGCGTTTGCCGGAACTGTACTCCCGGATTGCCTTTGCGTCAGGCCGGCTCCAGGCGCAAGCCGCGAACGAGCACATACGGCAGCAGGGAGGCCCCGTACTCCCCGTCTTTGAGGAGCCGGCGCTCACGGCTCACCTCGGCCACCCTACCCAGCGCCCGCAGCAAAGAGTCGTGGTAACGCACGCGCGCCAGGCGCCCCTTGATCCGGCCCCCCTCCACCCAGGAGGTCCCGCCCGTGGCGGTACCGGTCACGACCAAATCCTTTTCATGCACGACCTGGTGATACCAAATCTTGTTGATGAAAACGCCCCGCTGCATCGACGCCAGCATGTCCCGCCATGGGCGCCGGCCGGCCGCCACCACGAGGTTTAAGGGGAAAACGTCCTCCTCTTCGAGAATCCCGCGCGTCGTGTGCCCGATCGGCGAAAGAAGCCCGGTGAGCACGCCCTTCGAAATGAGTCGGACTGTTTTTTTGCGAGTGCCCTCGGCGTCGAAAGGCAGGCCCGACTGCCCCACCTCATAAACGTTGTCGGAGAGCGAAAACGCGGGCGTTGCGACCCGCCGGCGCAGAGTGCCGGCGAGGACGCTCCGGCCGGAACGAACTAACTTGGCGTCGAAGTGCTTCGATAGAGAACTCAAAAACTCCTGGAACGCCCGAGGTGAAAACAAGGCATCGTACTCGCCGGGCGCAAGACGCACTTCCCCCTTGGCGCTTTCGCCGGCAAGCCACAGGGCTTCCGAGCACACCCGTCCGATGTCGAGTGAGCTCAGGTCGGGCGTGAATGACGTGGCGTACCCGCGCCCGCCTCCCCGCCGCGCCGTGGCCCCCAAGCGCACCGAGGTGAGCGTGTGCGAAGCACGCGCGCCCTGCGAGGTGGCCACAAAGAAACTGCGGCAAAAAGCCGAAAAATACCCGGTGGCGCTTGCGCCCCCCTGGCCCAGCCGCGACGCCGCCAGGCGCACGCAACGGGCGGCCGTATCGGGCAGGCGCCGAAGGTCCAGGGCGAAAGCATCCCGCACGGGGCCATATCGAGCTATGAGGCGCCCGCGCGACGCGCGCGTGACGGGTTTGGCGCGGGCCAGGAGCCGCTGGAGGAGCGCGCGCACGCCCTCGGGGCTCGAGTCGCTCGCCTCCTCCCTTTCAAAACCATCCCGCGTGCGGCATTCGACTTCATAGGAAGTCATGTCTCGAAAGGTGTCCTGGTAGATGCCGTGGTGGGAAAAGCGTGCGAGCATTCCTTCCTTGGACCGCACGCGCACCGTCAGGGGAACGCCGGGCACATGGGAAAATGCGCGCTCGGCGATCTCGTTGCAGAGCTTCTCGCGCTCGCTCGCTGCACGCGAGACCCGGCTCACAGGCCCCTCCCCACCGCCACGCGGCGGAACCGGGTGGGCGCCACGCCATGGCTGCAAAAGATGTCCTGGGTGGGAGCCCCCTTCCGGCAGTCGGAAAATCCCCAGTGCGTCCAACTTCCCCGGCCTGCGACGGCGTCGCAAGAGCGCCAGAAGTCCAGGCTGTTTCCGTGGTAAAACGGCTCGCGCACCAGGCCCACGATGCGCCCCTTGCGAATCCGGTAGCCACACTCGGCGCCGATCTGGAATCCCAGCCGGATCTCGTCGATCGACCAGCTGCGCTCGTTATCCAGAAGGAGCCCGTCCTCGACGCCGCGCACGAGGGAATGCTCCGTGCCGCGCCCCGCAACCAAGTCGAAATTCGTCATGCGCACGAGCGGCTGATGGCACCCGTCCACCGCGACCATGCTGGCGTTGGACTGCGGCACGTTCAGGAACCACGCGGTCTCCCGCGAGGTGAGAAATCCAGTCAGCACGCCTTTCTTGACGATGTCCTGGCGGCAGGCGGCGACGCCCTCATCGTCATAAGCGAACGTGCCCGCCCCAGTGCGAGCGCTCGGCCGGGGGTCGCTCACCACGTTGACCAGGCGTGAGGCGATCGCGGCGCTGCCCAGCAGGCCCGTGTCCAGGTAGGTGCTGCCGCCGAAGTTGTCCTCGTATCCGTAGAGCCGGTCGGACTCCGCCCCGTGGCCAAAGGTCTCGTGAAGTTGCAGCGCGAGGATGGAGTTTTTTAAGATGAGGTCGAAGGTGCCCGTGGGGGCGCGCGGCGCGCGGCGCAACTCGGCCACCTCGTCGGCCAGGCGCTCGGCCTCGCGGACAAAAGCAAGTTGTTCGATCGCCTCAAAGCCCTCCCCGCGAAAGCAGCCGCCGGGGCCGGGCCATGAGCGCACCACGCGCTCGCAGCCCTGGTGCGCTTCGGCGGTGAGCCACCCGCCCGAGCGGAACAACACTTGGCGAATGTTTGCGCCCTCAGTCGACCAAAACAAACTGTCGCGCCTGGAAAAGTGGAGCTCCCCTCTCGCGCCGTCCACGCCCCGGCGCTTGACAAGTTGCGCCTCGGCCTCGAGCAGCTCGCCCGAGCGGGCCCGGCCGGGTATGGCCCAGGGATCCTTGCGGATCGGCGTCTGCCAGAAGTCTTGCCGGGGCGCGAGCGCCGTGAGCTCCACGTCGGGAGCGTGCGTGCCGCGCCCGAGTTGCAAACGGCGCAGCGCCCGCCCGAGCCGCGCCGACGCACGGGCCAGCTCGGCGGCGCGGCGCACGGCGCGCCGCAGGCGGTCCGGGTCCAGGCTCTCCGTGGAGGCGAATCCGAACGAGCCCTCGTGCAAGACGCGCACGCCCGCGCCCCATGTCTCGCTAGCGCGGGAGTCCGTCAGGCGGCCCGAATTCGAGCGCTCGGCCAGCCTGGACATCCTGACGAGACGGTAGTCCGCGTAGGTATGGCGAAGGCGCGCCAATTCGCGCTCGAGCGCCCGCCGGGCGTGTCGCGTCGAGTCTCCGAGAGGTAGGGGTGGGGCCGAGCGGGATGGTCTCATGCCGAGGGAGCAGTATATCACAGCGCCGAGTGAGGGAAAACGCCTTGAGGTGGCCTCCCGGATACGATACACTCATCGCCCGATGAAGGCCAAACCCCTGTACGATTACGGTTCCCAGAATTCGGTCGAGAACCTTTTATTCAAGCTCCCTCGCTCGCTCAGGAGGCGCCTGGCCGCGCAGGTTCACCGGGCGTCCCGCAAGGCCGGGCTCACCTATATTGACGACAGCGGCCGCTCGGGCATCATCCCCCTGACGCTGCGGCCCCGCTTGATCTCCAAACCCATCCACCGCGCCATGCGCCGGGTGATCTCCGAACTCAACGCCGCCTTCAACAAGATCGCCTTCATCTATCGTTCAAACGAGGCCTGCCGCCGTCTCTTCACCTTCAACGAGCGGGAGAAGGGCTGGATGGAGGAGATCTTGCCTGATCTCGAAGCGCGCAAAACGTGCACCGTGCTGCGTTGGGACGCCAATACCGCGTTCGGCCACGAGGACTGGAGCGAAAGCTTCTGCTTTTTTGAGGTGAACGGCGTGGGGATCGGCGGTCTTTGGTATGCCTCCTCGGGGGCGGAGCTCCTGATGCGCTACGTGATTCCCGAGCTGGAGCGCCTGGATCCGGGGTTCCGTGTGTCGCAGCCGCTCGACATGAAACGCGTTCTCTTCGACCACCTCAGTGTGCATCGCCGGCGGCTCGGCCGCACGCGCCACGCCGTCGCGCTCATGATGGACAAGGCCGAAGGCACCAACTACGTCGAGTTCGAGCGTCTCGCCAAGGTCTACACCGGCTGGGGCGCCAGGACGATCCTCTGCGGGCCTGCGGACGTGCGGCTCAGGCGCGGAGAGCTCAGTGTGCGCGGGCAAAAAGTCGATGTGATTTACCGCGACACGGAGCTGTCCGAATTCACGCGCTTCGAAGAGCAGGGGCACGATCTTTCAGCCGTGCGCCATGCCTTCCGCAGGGGCCAGATCATCTCCACCTTCGAAGGCGAGTTCGACCACAAGAGCGCCTTTGAAGTGTTCACCGACCCGCGATTCCACTCATCCTTCACGCGCCGGGAACTCGGCTTGATTGCCCGCCACATTCTCTGGACCCGCTTGCTGCGCGAAACCGTGACCACGGCCAAGGACGGCAAGCGCGTGGACTTGGTTCCCTACACCGTACGCCACCAGGCCCACCTGATCCTTAAGCCCAACCGGGCGTTCGGAGGCAAAGGCGTCACGTTCGGCGAGGACCTGAGCAAGCGTGCCTGGCAGGCGAAGATCGAGCAGGCGCTGGCGGGTGATGAGCCCACCGTGGTGCAGGAAGCCGGTTTGGTACGGCAGAAGCGTTTCCCCGACCCCCGCAAGCTCGACGGGCGGGACGTGCCCCTCTACGTGGTGTCCGGGTTCTACGCCACCTCGCGCGGCCTGGGGGTCGTGGGCCGGGTGGCGCGAAACCGCGTGGTCAACGTGGCCGCCGGCGGCGGCCTCTCCCCCATCCTCCTGCAGGGTTAGCGACCGCGCCTGTCATCCTGAGGGCATCTCCTGTCGCCCGAAGGATCTCTCAGAGATCCTTCGCTTCGCTCAGGATGACACGACCTCCCGCTCAGGATGACGCTCGCTCCGCGCCGAGATCCTTCGCTTCGCTCAGGATGACGCTCGCT
>CAZPNG010000060.1:0-3478 GCA_964587845.1 uncultured bacterium
TGGGGGTGTTCGGTTCGGCCCCGTCGTGGCGGTCTTTTCGGCGCTCTTCTGGAGGTGGGACGATCCGAGCGCGATCTTGATCGGTCAGGCCTAGATAGCGTCCCTGTAGATCGGAGGGGTGTTTGCCTTGGCCCGCCGCAGGCTCTCGGCGGGCCTCCTGGCGAAAGCGTTCGCGTTCGCTTTTTTCCTCTACCTGCCCACCCGCAATGCGGTGCGTTACGACTTCCATGTGGATCTGCTGGCGGATCCGCTGATATTGGCCGCGTTTTATCTTGTCTTGACGAAGCGATGGCGCTGGCTCACCAGTGTGATGGGGGCCCTTCTGTTGATCAAGGAGAACATGACCGGCGTTGTGTTCGCGTTCGGGGTCTATCTTTTTGCCGTCGAGCGCAAGCGCGGCCTGGGACTTGCCTTGGCCATCGGCGCGCCCCTTGCGCTGGTTTTGGAAACCCGCGTCTTAGTGGAGCGGGTTTTGGGAATGTCGTATTACCACGGCGGGTTGTACAGCAGGTCGTTTCCCGTGCTTCTGACGGAGAACTTTCTTTCCCCCGCATCGGCCGCCTATGTCGTCAAGATGTTCGGGCCGCTGGCGTTTCTCTCGCTTCTCAGTCCTTCGACGCTCATCCTGGCTGCGCCGGTTTTCTTTCAGAACACGTTTTCGCGCCTGCCGCAGATGCGTTCGATTTTCTTTCACTACAGCTCAGGCCTGACGGCGGCTGTTTTTGTCTCCGCGATCGAGGGAGCGCGGCGGGTCCTCTCGGGGCCTTTTTTTGAGGACCGGGTCTGGCGTCCGTTGGGGCTGGTTTCGGACGCCCAGCGGCAGACTGCCCTTGCGGGCCTGATCACCGCTGCGAGCCTGCTTGCGGCGGGGGTGTCGGAGTACCACATTGCCCGCGTGCATTGGGGCAAGCGCGACGCCCACGTGCGCAAAGTTCATCGCTACCTCGAGCGCATTCCCAAGGAAGCCTCCGTGCGCACGCACCGTTACTTCGCGCCGCACCTGGCGAACCGGCGTTATCTCTACGACTTCGACGACCACAATCCCACGCAAGGGCGATCGCCGGACGCGCTCGCGGCGCGTTACGCCGTGATCGACCGCCGCTACGTGGACGATTTTGCAAAAACGCGGCGGCATCTGGCCGAGAACGGCTACCACCCCGTGGTTCGCGACGAGGGCTTCTATATTTTCGAGAAAGGAGCGCGCGTGCCATGACCCTACTCGCTGCGCCCCCCACGCCCTCCAGGCGAGGCCCGCGCGAAGCGCCTGCCAGCCTCCTGGAAAGTGTCCTGGACACTTTGACGGCTCTTGCGGCGGCGGCCTATGCGGTGCTCTTCGTCACGGGCGGGGCTCCGTGGATCCGGGGGGCCGCGCGGGAATGGTTCGGGCGCTACCCGTTCGCGCACCGGCTGCTCTTGCTCGTCCCACTGGCTGTTGTGCTGGCACTTCTGGCGGCCAGAAAACTCCTGGTCCGCTCGCCCCTCGGGCAGTCGCCTCTCGCGCGAGTCTTCAGGGCCGTGCGGCGCATTTCTCCGTGGTCCTTCAGCTGGATCTTGTTCGTCCTGTATGCCGTCATGCTCAGCGCGGTGAGCATCAGTAGGCACCTGTCGCTCAACAGCTCGTTTGATCTGGCCATTTTTGACCAGGCGGTGTGGAACACCCTGCAGGGCCGTTTTCTGGTTTCTTCGATCAAGGGAAACATGGTGCTCTTGGGAGACCACTGGAACCCCATCCTGGTGCTTGTGGCTCCCTTGTTCCTCGTCTGGGACAACGCGATGGCGCTGCTCGTTTTCCAGAGCGTCGCCGTGGGCCTGTGCATTCCGATCGTCTACAAGCTGGCGGAGGGGCTGCTTTGCGAGGGCACGGTGCGCCGGCCGGCGCCGTGGCTTCTGTACGCGATTCCCGCCGCTTTTTTCCTCTATCTACCGGCGCGAAACGCAGTGCGCTTTGATTTTCATCCGGAGGTGCTGGCCGATCCGCTGGGCCTGGCGGCCGCTTATTTCCTGGCCAAGCGCCGGTGGATCCCGGCCGCGGCCTTCCTGGCCCTCACGCTGATGTGCAAGGAAGCGATGTTTTTCGTTTCGTTCGGCTTCGGCCTGTATTTGTTTTTCGGGCTGCGCAAGCGGTTTCTTGGGGCCTTCCTGGCCATCGCATCTCCCGTGTTGCTCTTTGCGCTGACCTCTTACTGGATGCCCCTCATCGGAAACCGCCCGTATTTGTACGCGGGGCTCCTCTTGACGGACCCGGCCGTTCTGGTGCGACACGGCCTGTCCTGGGAGGGGTTCGCGTACCTCCTCAAACTAGCGGCGCCGCTCGCGTTTCTGCCGTTGGCGGCGGGGTCGGCGCTTTGGCTGCCGTCGGGCCTCTTTGTGGCCAATTTGATTTCGCGCCACGGCTTCACGCGCTCGATCTTCTTTCAGTACAACGGCGGGCTCATTGGACTCTTGTTTGCTTGCTTGTGCTGGGGAGCCAAGCGGGTGCTGGAGGCTCCGGCGCCGGACCGGCCGGCGCTCCTGCGGGACTTCAGTGGCCGAGAGCGGCGCGCGAGCGTTCTCGCGGCGGCCCTCCTCACCTCAAGCCTTGTCATGATGGGGGTTCCCGAGTTTTATCTCTACACCGTCTACCGCGGGCAAATGACCCCGCATGCGGCGCGCGTGCGCGAGGTTTTGGCGTCGATTCCCAAGGAGCGTTCGTTGCGCACCATGCAGGTCATGGCTCCGCATGCGGCGCACCGGGAGAAAATATTCATCTTTGAGAACACCCACCCGCTGGAAGGGGGCTCGCTTGAGGCGCAGCGCGCGGACTACGTGGCGTTCGACCGGCGCCTTTGGAAATACCACACCAAGCGCTCCTTGCTGGACCTTATCAGGAAGGGCTACAAGCTGGATTTTCTGGAGGGGGGCTTTTACGTGTTTCGCCGCCCGGACATGCCGGCGAGAAAGGCGAGACCGTGAGCCCGACCCTGACTGTCCGGACCCTTCAAACCCAAAAGGTACCAGGTACCTTTGGCGTTCGTACCCAAAAGGTATCAGGACCCTTCGCAGAGAGGCTGCGCAGCGTTGTGAAAAGCTATGGCGTGGAGATGGCGTTGTTCGCGGTGTATGTGACCTTGACCGCTGCAGCAGCTCTTCTGCGCCACGCTTCGTTCCTCACAAGCTTTGACCTGGCGGTGTTTGATCAAGCGATCTGGAACACGGCGCACGGCAAGATTCTACAGTCGTCCTTGAAAGGGGGCGTTTGCCTTCTCGGCGACCATTTCAGCCCCCTCCTCGTGCTCTTTGCGCCGCTATTCCATCTATGGGACGACGCTCGCGTGCTCCTGATTGCGCAATCGGTGGCCATGGGGACGGCCATTTTTTCCGTGAGCGCCCTGGCGCGGCAGCGCCTGGGGAGCCGTGCCTGGGGGAGGCTCTTTGCGTTGGCGTTCTTTCTCTACCTGCCGTGCCGCGCGATGCTCACGGCCGACTTTCATCCGGATGC
>CAZPNG010000061.1:0-5827 GCA_964587845.1 uncultured bacterium
CGGAGGCGGACGAGAAGGAGGAAGACGACGCATTCGATTCTCCCTTTGAATTTCTTTCCTCGAAGCTGCCCAAGCTGGGCACCGGAACGAAGGGCGTCTCGACGGCGAGCCGGTCCGCTGCGACCAGCTCTTTTGGCACGCCCCGAGCCGGCACAGCCGGTTCCAGCAAGTCCGGTCCCTCTCCCTTTGCCGATGAAGATGAAGAGGACGCGGAACCGGACGACCTCGGCGAAGACTTCTAGCCCGACCGGGCTATAATACCCGCATGCTCGAAAGCCATCGGGTTCACCCTGTTCCTCCGCGGGGCCGGAGCGGTCGGATAGCCGAGCAGTCGGATCGCTCGGCCTTCGAGGACTACCTGCGAGATGCGTCCGGCTATCAGGGCTCTTGTGAGCGCGTCTTTTATCCCCAGAATGAAGCGCACGTTGTGGAACTCCTCAGACGGGCCGGTGAAACGCGCACGCCGGTGACGGTGGCGGGCGCCCGCACCGGCCTTACCGGAGCCGCCGTTCCTCACGGCGGTTGGGTGCTTGCAACAGACCGGTTTGCCAAAATCCGTACGATCCGAAGGGAAGCGCGTGGAGGCCGAGCCGTGGTCGAGCCGGGCGTGCGCCTCTCGGAGCTCGCTCGCGCCGTCGAGCGCGAAGGGCTGTTTTATCCTCCGGACCCCACTGAACAGAGCGCTTGCATCGGGGGCACGCTGGCCACCAACGCCTCGGGTCCGCGCTCCTATGGCTTCGGGCCCACGCGTGATTACGTGCTCGGCTTGCGCGTGGTGTTGCCGCAGGGCGACGTGCTTGAGGTGCCGCGTGGGCGGCACTTTGCCAGCGCTCGGGGCGCCTTTGAGATCGAACGTCCCGGGGCCTCACCGATCGTGCTTGAACTTCCCAACCTTCGCCTGCCCGACTGCAAGCACGCTGCAGGCTACTTTATTTATCCGAAGATGGACCTGGTGGACCTCTTCATAGGTTCCGAGGGAACGCTCGGCGTTGTTACGGAGGCCACCTTGAAGCTCCTGCCCCGCCCGCCGGGCTTGATGGCCGGCGTGGCTTTTTTCCCCGAGGAAACGCAGGCGATTGATTTTGTCATCGACGTGCGTGGCTCGGCCTCCCTTCGGCCGGCCGCGTTGGAGTTCTTCGACCGCTCGGCGCTTGATCTCATCATGGGGGCGTTCCCGCAGATCCCTGGCGGGGCGGGATGCGCGGTTTTCTTTGAGGAGATCCTGGAGACGGATGAGCATTCTCTCGAGGGCTGGCTATCGGCCCTCAAGCGGCACGGCGCCGACGTCGAGAGCTCGTGGTTCACCACCTCCCGCACCCAAGACGAAACGTTCCGGGCCTTCCGTCATCGGGTGGCCGTGGAAGTCAATGAGCGCGTGGCGCGCCGGGGCGTGCGCAAAGTGGGCACCGACATGGCGGTTCCCGATGAAGCGCTGCGGGCGAGTCTCGCGGTTTACCGCAAGGCCGTCGAGGGGTTTGAAGCCCTGATCTTCGGGCACATCGGCGACAATCACCTCCACGTCAATATCCTGCCGCGCGACCGGGCCGAGGTCGAGCGCGGACTTGCCGTTTACGAAGAAATCGCCCGGGAAATCGTGGCCTTAGGGGGCACCGTGTCGGCCGAACATGGCATCGGCAAGGCCAAACGCAACCTCCTGAAAATCATGGTGGGCGAGGAGCAGCTTGGCGAGTTTGCCAGCCTCAAGCGGGCCCTCGACCCGCAAGGCATCCTCAGTCCCGGCAACCTCTTTGAGTGCTAAAGGTACCTGGTACCTTAGTCGGCCCAAATGCTATAATTCCCCCTACAAAAGGAACGGAGCCAGGTCAGTAAATAAGACCTGGCACCGATTGACACGGGGCCGATTTGGGCAGGGCCCCGAAGAGAAGTGGAGCGGATATGCTCGTAGGGCTGACGGGTAAAAATGGTGCCGGCAAGGGGGAGGTGGCCAAGTTCCTCACGCGGCGCAGCTTTTCCTACCTTTCCCTGGGAGATGAGGTGCGGGCGGAGGTGCGGCGGCGCGCAGAGGCGCTGACACGCGAGACCCTCATCCGGGTGGGCAAGGAGCTGCGGGCTCAGGTCGGGCCCGGGGTTCTCGCCGAACGGGTTCTAGCCCGCCTCGAGCAAGATCGCAATACGGTCATTGATTCCATCCGCAGCCCTGCCGAAATCGAGGCGCTGCGCCGGCGTTCGGACTTTGTGTTGCTTGCCATTGACGCCGCCTTGGAGACTCGGTTTGCTCGCGTGCGCGAGCGCGACCGGGAAAACGATCCCAAAACGTTGCTGGAGTTCCAACGCCTGGAGGCCGAGGAAAACCGCGAGGAAGACGCAAGCCAGCAGGTGGCTCGCGCCATGCAGCTCGCCGATGTGGTGATCGAGAACAACGGAACCCTGGAGGAACTCCACCAAAGGGTGAAGGCCGTGCTGCAGAGCAACCTGCGGGCCGAGGTGCGTCCCGATTGGGATTCCTACTTTATGTCGATCGCGCAAGTGGTGGCCCTGCGCTCCAACTGCATGAAACGCAAGGTGGCGGCCGTCATCGTGAAGGACCGGCGCATCATCTCAACCGGCTACAACGGCACGCCGCGCGGCGTGAAGAATTGCAATGAAGGCGGCTGCCCGCGGTGCAACGACTTCGCCCCTGAAGGGAGTGGCCTGGCGGAATGCCTGTGCTCGCACGGTGAAGAAAATGCGATCACTCAGGCCGCTTACCATGGCGTGTCCATCAAGGGCGGCGTCCTTTACTCGACCTATTCGCCCTGCCTCCTGTGCACCAAGATGATCATCAACAGCGGCATCCAGAGTGTGGTGTACAACCGGGACTACGGGCTTTCGGAAACGTCCCTGCGCATCCTGGGAGATGCGGGCATCGAGGTCCGCCAGATGCCCATCGGCGCGCCCGCTTCACCGGATGAGCTGCCCCAGGACCTTTGAAGCCCGGGCCTTGGGCTGGCTTTCCGCAGGCGCCTGGGTGGCCTTTTGCCTCTCGGGGTCCGCTTTCTCGAAGGAGCCACCCGAACTGGCGGAGTTGAAGAAGGCGTTTCTGGACGGCCGGCTGGCCGACGTCTTGCCGGACACCCGTGAGGTGCGCCAACGCATCACTGACCTGGAAAAGCTCACCGACGTTCATTCGGGGACGCTTTGGCAGGCCAAGCAGCAAATCGAGTATTACTTCAAGGTGTCAGGAGATCAAATGAGCGGGGAAACCGGCAAGGCTGAGGTGAGCCCCGGCGTCGAGCGGGAGGTTGAGGAGGCGCGAGAAGTGCTCGACCGCGCGGCTGGGTTGAATTTCCCCACGCTTGCAGAAGAGTTTCTTTACGAGACCGGGTTTGCAGACCTTCTGTATTACCAGGGCAAGTGGAAAGCGGCCGCGCTGGCTTATGAGCCCTACGTTTCGGAAAAAGAATACTTTGACGACATGCGCCGGGAACACGGGCGCGCCAGTCTGCTCCACCGCGACGCTTTTTTCCGTTGGGTGGAGGCCGCCGAACGGGTGATCGAGGCCAATGACTTTGAGTCCGACCAGGAGAAGCGCGAATTCATCAGCCGCCGCTATGAGATTCTCACCCTGGCGGCGTCCTGGGACCCCTCGTTGCGCGTCACGCGTCCGGAGATCAGCGTGACCACGGAAACCGAGGAGCCGCCTCGCTCCGAGGAGGCCTTGCCATGATCGAAAACTTGCTGAAAGAGGAGCGCGTCATCGCAGTGCCGGATGCCTTCCGGCGCCAAGCCCATGTTCAGGATCCGGCCGTCTACGAGCAGGCCCGCCGGAATCCGGAAGCGTTTTGGGAGGGCTTTGCCCGCGAGCTCGCGTGGATGACGCCTTGGACGAAAGCGCTTGAATGGCGCGTTCCGGACGCCCAATGGTTTGTGGGTGGAAAACTCAACGCGTGCGCCAACTGCGTGGACCGGCACGCCCAGGGACCGCGGCGCACGAAGGTGGCGTTTTATTGGGAAGGCGAGCCGGGCGACACGCGCTC
Source organism: uncultured bacterium (assembly GCA_964587845.1). Lineage (GTDB taxonomy): Bacteria > Omnitrophota > Omnitrophia > Omnitrophales > CAZPNG01 > CAZPNG01. The sequence goes on from CAZPNG010000061.1 coordinate 3,978, forward strand.
GCTGACGTATGAAGAGTTGTTGCGGGAGGTGAACCGGTGCGCGGCCGCGCTCAAGGGCCTGGGCGTGCGCAAGGGGGACCGCGTGGGCATATACCTGCCCATGATTCCCGAGTTGCCGGTGGCCATGCTGGCCTGCGCGCGCATCGGCGCGGTGCACAACGTGGTGTTCGCAGGATTCAGCGCCGAAAGCTTGAGCGACCGCATGAATGATGCGAAGGCGAAACTCTTGATCACGGCCGACGGCGGATACCGGCGGGGAAAAACGCTGGCGCTCAAGCAGATTGCGGACGAAGCATGCTTGAGGGCCCCGAGCGTGGAAACGGTACTGGTCGTGCGCCGGACCGGCACGTCCCCCTTGGCGTGGAACCCCAAACGGGACCACTGGTGGCATGAGGAAATGGAGCGGGTGGGGGCGGCCCAGGTACCGCCCGAACCGATGGACTCCGAGGACCTGCTTTACATCCTTTACACCTCGGGCACGACCGGAAAGCCGAAGGGCATCATGCACTCAACCGGCGGCTATCTCGTCGGAACGTATGCGACCACGAAGTGGGTCTTCGACGTCAAGGACACCGACGTGTACTGGTGCACCGCTGACATCGGCTGGGTCACCGGGCACAGCTACATCGTTTACGGCCCGCTGGCCAACGGCGCCACGTGCATCCTTTACGAGGGCGCGCCGGATTGGCCGGACAAGGACCGCTTCTGGAAAATGATTGAAAAGTACCGGGTCACGATCTTTTACACGGCGCCCACGGCCATCCGCACCTTCATGAAATGGGGAACCGAGTGGCCCGACCGGTGCGATCTCTCTTCGCTTCGGCTACTGGGGAGCGTGGGCGAGCCCATCAACCCGGAGGCGTGGATGTGGTATTACCGCACGATCGGCCGGGAACGCTCGCCGGTGGTGGACACGTGGTGGCAGACCGAGACGGGCATGATCTTGATTACGCCGATCGCGGGCGTCACGCCCCTCAAGCCGGGCTCGGCGACGCGGGCCTTCCCGGGCATCGACGCCGACGTGGTGGATGACAAGGGCGAGTCCGTGAAGGTGGGGGGCGGATACCTTGTCTTAAAGAAGCCCTGGCCCGCTATGCTGCGCGGCATCTACGGAGACCCCGAGCGCTTCAAGGAGCAGTATTGGTCGCGCTTTCCCGGCATGTACTTCACGGGAGACGGCGCGCGCCGGGACGAGGACGGTTACTTCTGGCTTCTGGGGCGCGTGGATGACGTGCTCAACGTCGCCGGACATCGCATCGGGACCATGGAAGTTGAAAGCGCCCTGGTCGACCATCCGCGCGTGGCCGAGGCGGCCGTAGTGGGCAAGGCCCATGAAATCAAGGGCCAGTCGCTGGCGGCCTTTGTCACGCTTAAAGAGGGTGTCCAGGGAAACGCCTCTCTGGCCGAGGAACTCAAGGCGCACGTGGTGAAGAAGATCGGCTCGATCGCCAGGCCGGACGTCATCCTCTTTTCCGCGGAGCTCCCCAAGACGCGTTCGGGAAAAATCATGCGCCGCTTGCTGCGGGATGTTGCGGAAGGGAAGGCCTTGGGCGACACTACCACCCTGGCGGACCCGGGCGTCATCCGCCAGTTGGAGCAGCAGTATGCGGAAAAAGAAAGCTAGTGGCAGACCTTCCCGTCGGCCTGATCAAGGACGGCTATTTTTCTGACATCTATTTTGTCCGCAGCCGCCAGGTGCTGCTCAAAGACCGCCGGCACGCCAGGACACTCATGCAGGTTTTTTGCAAGAAGCGCGCCCTGCTGGCCGGCATGCGGGAGGCCCTCAACGTCATTCGTAGGGCTGCCTTTGAGCCCCGCTCCCTGCGGGTGCGGGCCTTGAGGGACGGCGC
>CAZPNG010000062.1:0-9620 GCA_964587845.1 uncultured bacterium
TCGCTAAGCGCTGTTCAACCTCATCTGGGAGGCCATGCTTAACTCTCCGGTCCTTGCCCCCCTCGGGGCCTTCTTCGCGCTGGGCGCCGCGCTCGTCATGGCGGTGAGCGTGCTGCGTTGCGACCCGGGCACGCCGGCCATGCGGGAGATCGGCCGCGCGATCCGCGAGGGAGCCGGCGCCTACCTCCGCCGGCAGTACGCCACAGTTTCCATATTCTTCCTGGTCGTCTTCGCCCTCTTGTGGGCGCTTGTCCAGGCGGGTTACCTCGAGATCTTCGTGCCGTGGGCTTTTCTCACGGGCGGGTTTTTCTCGGGGCTCGCGGGCTTCTTGGGCATGCAGATGGCCACGGCCGCCAACGTGCGCACGACGCAAGCGAGTTCCCGGAGCCTCAACGCCGGGCTGCGCGTCGCGTTCTCAAGCGGAGCGGTCATGGGCCTGATCGTGGTGGGCTTGGGGCTCCTGGATCTGTCCATTTGGTTTTTCTTTCTCAACCGCTACTATGAACAGCACGGGTTCGTGGACCTGGCCGGGCGCATGGGCCGGGTGACGAGCACGATGCTCACCTTCGGCATGGGGGCTTCCAGCCAGGCGCTCTTCGCGCGTCTGGGGGGCGGCATTTTCACCAAGGCCGCCGACGTGGGCGCGGACCTCGTGGGCAAGATCGAGGCCGGCATCCCGGAGGATGACCCCCGCAACCCGGCGGTGATCGCCGACAACGTGGGGGACAACGTGGGCGACGTGGCCGGCATGGGCGCCGACCTCTACGAGTCCTACGTGGGCTCCATCGTGGCCACCATGGCGCTGGGCGTGGCGGCCTTCGGCAAGCTGGGCTTGGCCATGGAGAGTATCATCATCCCCATGACCCTGGCTGCAGTCGGCGTGATCGCATCCGTGGTCGGCACCTGGTTTGTACGCTCCGGCGAAGCGGCCGAGCAGGCCGTGCTGCTCAAAGCGCTGCGGCGGGGCATTCTCGTCTCCGCCGTCCTCATTGTGGCGGCCTCCTTTTTCCTGGTGAGGGATACGCTGGGCATGGCCTACCTGGGCGTCTACTATTCCGTTCTGGCCGGGCTTTTGGCGGGCCTTCTCATCGGTTTCTCGACGGAGTATTTCACCTCGCACCAATATGCTCCGACGCGCCGGCTCGCGGAAGCCTCGCTCACCGGGCCGGCGACGATCGTGATCGGCGGCGTGGCGGTCGGCATGCTCTCGACGGGCCTCCCGGTGCTCATCGTGGGCGTGGCCATCCTCCTGAGTTTTTATTTGTCGGGCGGCGCGGGCGACTTCCATCTTGGATTGTACGGCGTGGGCATCTCGGCCGTCGGCATGCTCAGCACGCTGGGGATCACCCTGGCGTCGGACGCCTACGGGCCAGTGGCGGACAATGCCGGTGGAATCGCCCAGATGTCCAACCAGCCGCCCGTCGTGCGCGAGCGCACGGATGCCCTCGATGCGCTGGGCAATACCACGGCGGCTACGGGCAAGGGTTTTGCGATCGGCTCGGCGGCCTTGACGGCCTTGGCGCTCTTGGCGGCGTACCGCGAGGAGGTCCAGTCAATCTTGGGCCCCGGCGCCTCGCTCGACCTCTCGCTCTTGAACCCGCGTGTGATGGTGGGCTTGTTTGCGGGAGCGGCTCTTCCCTTCGTGTTCTGCGCCCTGGCCATGCAGGCGGTGGGCCGGGCGGCCTCGCAAGTTGTCGTCGAAGTGCGCCGACAATTTAAGGAGATCCCGGGGCTGCTGGAAGGCACCGGCCGGGCCGATTACGCCCGCTGCGTGGACATCTGCACGCGCGCGGCACAGAAAGAGATGGTGCTGCCCTCCCTGGCTGCGGTTTCGGCGCCCCTCGCGCTTGGGCTTCTCGCGGGTGTCGAGTCGGTGTGCGCGCTCCTGGCCGGCGCGCTGGCGTGTGGATTTGTTTTGGCTCTCTTCATGGCCAATGCGGGCGGCGCGTGGGACAATGCCAAAAAATACGTCGAGGAAGGCCACCACGGCGGCAAGGGCTCTCCCGCGCATAAAGCGTGCGTGGTGGGGGACACAGTGGGGGATCCTTTTAAGGACACCGCTGGGCCTTCGCTCAACATTCTCATCAAGTTGATGTCCATGGTGTCGCTCGTGTTTGCTCGTTTTCTCATCAGTCATACGATGGCGGGGTGAGGCGTGACCACCGGGATCGCAAAAGAGTTGGAAAAGCTCAAGCAGGTCCAGGTTCTCGACAAGGAACTTCATGACTTGCGCGAAGCTGTGAGCCGAATCCCCGCCCTGATTCGGGAACGCGAGGCCGCCTTCGCTTCCCAGCGCGCAGGGCTGGAGCGCGCGCAGGAGACCTTGAAGCAACTCCAGCTGAAACAAAAGGGGCTCGAGATGGAGCTCGGCGGCAAAGAAGAGGGCGTGAAGAAACACAACGGGCAGCTTGCCCAGGTGAAAACCAACCAGGAGTACAAAGCGCTGCAGACCGAGATCGCAAATCTCAAGGCGGACGCCTCGCTCGTCGAGGACCAAATCTTGAAGCTCATGGAGGGCGTCGAAGCGGCGAAATCCGGTGTCCAGAAGGAGAAGGAGGCGCTCGCAGTTGAGGAAAAAACGCTCGCGGCCGAGAAACAGCAACTCTTGCAGGAGCGCCAAACCAAGGAAAAACGCATCGCGGAGCTCGCGGGCGAGAGAAAGACGCACCTCTCGGAGGTGGACCGCGACACGGCCAAGACGTACGACGGCATCGTGCGCACGCGCTCCGGGATTGCGCTCGCGCTGATCGACGGCGAAAGTTGCGGGGCCTGCCAGATGTTGCTGCGCCCCCAGATCATCAACGAAGTCCAGTTGGGCGAGCGGCTCATCTTTTGCGAGAGCTGCGCCCGCATCCTGTACATCGAAGGCTCTTAATCTCTAGAATCCCTAGGGGGGTGTAGGTTAGCCTCCACTCCTGAACCCTGCTTAAACCCCCATATCTTGGGCCTTCCGATGCTATGCCCCACAATCCTCTGTATCTCCAAGGATTAAAGACATTTATGATGTTTTAGATTGACAGGGCTTATGCCGAAGAATAAACTGCGGTGGTCAGTTGTGGTGAAAAGTGGGTGATTGTGGGGGAACATGTTTTACGGCGAATACGAACACGCACTCGACACCAAGGGCCGCATCATTATCCCAGCAAAGTTCCGGGAGATTTTTAAGGAGCATTATGTCGAAAAGTTTTTCATTACGCGCGGGCTGGATCAATGCCTTTTCGTTTTTACCGAGGATGAGTGGCGCGCGCAGGAGCGCAAGTTCAAGGAGTTCCCGTTCACGCGAGAGGAAGCTCGCAAGTTTAACCGGCTTTATTTTTCGGGCGCCTGCGAAGTTCATTGCGACAAGCAAGGGCGCATTTTGATTCCGGAATACTTGAAGCAGTACGCGGAGATTCAGAACGTGGTCATGGTCGTGGGCGTGTCAGACCGCATGGAAGTCTGGGCGAAAGGGCACTGGGACGCTTTCATGAAGAACAACATGCCGTCGTTTGAGGCGTTGGCGGAGCGCCTGGTGGCGGAGAAAAAGAAACCCGAGACACCCTAGGAGGGATCCGATGGTACGAAGAGGAAATGGGGTGGTGGATTTGTTGCGGTGCGGCCAGGACCTGGACGCATCGTCGATGGTGCGCTTGAAGGGCAGGATGTCAAGACTGCTGGCGAGAAACCACCGGCACCTGGTGCTCGATTTCGGGCACGTGAAGCGCGTGGATCTGGCCGGGTTGGGCATCCTGGTGGAGCGGCTGCAGAAGGTGCGGGCGGCGCACGGCGATATCAAGTTTGCCCGGGTGCGGCCCGAGGTCTGCGAGGCGTTCCGCATGGTGGGCATGCATCATTTGATCGAGACGTACTCGAATCCTCAGGAGGCGGCCCGGAGTTTTCGTGTGGCATAAGCCCGCCGCAGCCCGGGAGGTGGTGCGCCTGTTGGATGCCAGCCGGCGCACGCTGATCCTGGACGGGACCGTGGGGATGGGAGGCCATGCGCAAGCCCTTTTGGAAGAAATGCCGCCGCAGGGACGCCTGGTGGGGATGGATCGCGATCCCCAAGCCGTCCAAGCTGCCCGCGAACGGCTCGCACAGTTCGGAGAGCGGGTCATGATCGTGCACGCCCGATACGACGAGGCGCCGGATGTCCTGGGCCGCTTGGGGTTGGCGCGGGTGCAGGCGATCCTGCTCGACCTCGGGCTTTCTTCCGCTCAGCTTGAGGATGCGTCCCGAGGGCTGAGCTTCGTGAGGGAGGGGCCCCTCGACATGCGCTTTGACTCTTCCTCCGGAGAGCCCACGGCCGAGCAAGTTCTCGCCACGTATTCCTTCCAAGAGCTTACCCGGATTTTTAGTGAATGGGGCGAGGTGCCCGGCGCCGAGCGCCTCGCCAAGCACGTCGTGCAAGAGCGCCGCCGCACTCCCTTTCGAACGACTCTTCAGCTGGCAGACGCTTGCGCGAAGGTGCTGGGCCGGGCGCGAAAGATGCATCCGGCCACGTTGGTGTTCCAGGCGCTGCGCATCGAGGTGAACCAGGAGCTCGAAATCCTGGATCGCGCCCTGGACATCCTGCCCGCCTGCCTGGAGTCGGGCGGAACCCTCGGCATCTTAAGTTATCATTCCCTGGAGGACCGGCGGGTCAAGCAGCGCTTCCGGGCCTGGGATCGCGATGGGAAAGGCGAGTGCCTGACCCCGAAACCCGTACGGCCGTCCCGCGAGGAGACAGCCGAGAACCCGCGCGCGAGGAGCGCTCGCCTGCGCGCTTTTCAAACGGGGAAACCATGAAATCCTTCCGGTCCTTTTACCTTTGGATCCTCCCCGGCACGCTCTTGGCGCTCCTGTACGTGCATCAGGAAATCCTGCAGGTCGAGACCTCCTACTGCATCCGCCGCTTGTCGCAGACGCTGCGGGAGCAGTCCATTCGCTACGAGCAGCTCACCCTCGATTTGAAGCGGCAGACCCGGCCTGATAAGCTCGAGGAGCAAGCCAAGGCGCTGGATCTCGGGCTCGCGGTGCCCGCGCGCGTCTATCGCCTCGCTCGCCCCGCCGAGCCTGCGGCGCCGCGCGCAGTCGAGCCCCCTGCGGGACCGATGCAGCGTCTGATGCGGCTCTTCTCGTTCGCCGGCGAGGTGTACGCGAAGGACCGCTCCAACACACAAGCCGTTCCCAAAGACCGCTATCCCATGCTTTAAGGAACGGAGCCAGGTCAACCGGACGACTGGTACGGTGCCAGGTCGTCAAAGAAGACCTGGCACCGATTGATCGGGAACCTGAAATGGGCGTGGTTCCCGAGTTAGTCGGAACGGATGGTGGCACCGATGGATGGGGGGCCCGCATCGGTTGGGCACCCCAAGTTATAAGGAACGGATTGAATGCCTGACACACGCCTGCGCTATCACAGCGTTCACTTGGGCGTGATGTTTCTTTTCGGGGTCTTGGCCGTTCGGCTTTTCATCCTCCATGTGGCCGACCGGCCTTTTCTACTGGAGCGGGCCCGCCGCCAGCAACGCCTCTTCATTGAGATTCCCGCCGTGCGCGGCAAGATTCTCGACCGCCGCGGCCGTGAGCTCGCCGTCTCGATCGCTCAGCCATCCATCTACGCCGTACCTCGCTCGGTGCCTCCGAGTGAGCGCGAGCGGCTCGCCCGCGAACTTGCGAAAACTTTCAAGGTGAGCGAAAAAGACATGCGGGAGCGCCTCTCAAGGGACAAGCTTTTCGTGTGGGTCAAGCGAAAAGCAAGTTTTCAAGAGGCGGCGCTGGCGGAAAAGTTTGCCAAGGGCACGGTGGGCGTGATCATGGAGAAGGAACGCGTCTATCCCTTCGGCGAGACCGCGAGCTCGATTTTAGGCCTTTGCGACATCGACGGCCGGGGGCTTGAAGGCTTGGAGGCGCAGTACGAGCGCGACTTGAAGGGGGAGCAGGGCTACCGGCAGCTCATGCGCGACGGCCGTGGTCGGCCCCTCTTCGGCCGTGATGAGAAGAGCGTGCCGCCGCGGGACGGCAATGACCTGCAAATCACGATTGATCTCTTCATTCAGCACCTTTTTGAGCGCGAACTCAAGCGCGCGCACGAGCAGTGGAAAGCAAAGGGCGCCTGGGGCGTGGTGCTCGATCCGCGGGACGGCTCCGTCCTGGCTATGGCCACGGTGCCGGGCCACGACCCGCAGGCGCGCGCGTCCCTGCCCAAGGGGGCGCTGCGCAACCGCGCGGTGGTGGACTTCTACGAACCGGGCTCCGTCTTCAAGGTGGTGACGGCGGCCGCGGCGCTCGAGGAAAAGAAGGTCGCGCTGACGGACACGTTTAACTGCGAGAACGGCGCTTACCGGCGGGGCAAGTTCATCCTCCACGACGTGCATCCCTACGGGATGCTGGATGTGCCGAGCGTCTTCATCAAGTCCAGCAACATCGGCACCGTGAAAATCGCCGAGAAGATCGGCGCCAAAACTTTGCACGCCTACGCCCGCCGGTTCGGATTTGGCGAGGCCACGGGCATCGATTTTCCGGGCGAGGTGAGCGGGTTCCTGAGGCCCGTCGCGAAGTGGTCGAAGACCTCGATCGCGGCGATCCCCATCGGGCAGGAAGTCACGGTCACCCCGCTGCAGCTGGCGCGGGCCTACGCTGCGGTGGCCAACGGCGGCACGCTCGTGAAACCACACCTTATCTCGCGCGTCATCGATCCCCAGGGTCAAGAGGTGCGCACCTGGCTTGCCCCCGCCGAGCCGCGCGCCGTGATCTCACCGGAGGTGGCTGCGGTCCTGCGGGACATCCTGCGCCGGGCGGTCGAGGAAGGGACGGGCCAGAGGGCGTTGGTGGAGGGCATCCCGGTCGGCGGAAAGACGGGGACGGCCCAAAAGCTGCAGGACGATCCCCGGAAGGGCTACTCGCACAGCAAGTTTGTGTCTTCGTTTGTGGGAATGGCGCCGGCGGGAAGTCCGATCCTCGTCATGGTGGTGATGGTGGACGAGCCCCAAGGCGCTTACTATGGCGGGACGGTCGCGGCGCCCGTGTTTTCAGCGGTGGTCAGGGAAGCGCTGCCGTACCTCGGGTATCTCTTTCTGCAAGGAGAGTCTGAAACGTCCGAGGCGGTTATCGCGCGCGGCGCCTTGCCAGGCGCTCCGCAAACTTTACCACCTGCTCTGAAGCCTGTGGTTGCCCAAGCGCAGCCAGTTCCGGCAGCCCCGCCGGGCTCGTCACATTAATTTCCAGCAGCCGACCTGAGACCAGATCGATCCCCACGAAGTGGAGCCCGCGCGCCGCAAGCTCCGGGCCCAGCTTGCGCACCACCGCACGCTCCCGCGCCGAGAGGGTCGTGGCGCGAAACTCCGCGCCGAGCGAGAGGTTTGTGCGAAACTCGCCCCTTCGGGGAACGCGCAGGTACGCTCCCAGGAACTTCCCGCCCAGAATCAGGATCCGCTTGTCTCCGCGCGCGATCGCGGGCACGAACGCTTGCGCCATGACGTAGCGGTCGCCTGCGCGCGTGAGCCTCTTAAAAAGCCGCGCTCGACCGCGCGTAGCGCTCGTCACCTTCATGACGCCGTGCCCGCCCTTGTCGTCCAGCGGTTTCACGACCACGGTCTTCCTGGAGGCGAGCCAGAAACGCGCGAGCTCGACCTCGGAGGCCGTGACGAGCGAGCGGGGGCGAGGAACGTCGAAATCCAGGATCCCCATCTTCTCATTCACTTCGCGCACGGCCCGGGGATGATTGATCACGACCGTCGAGCGGGGAAGCCTTTCCAGGAGGAGCGTGAGGTGGTAGTAGCTCTCGTCGAACGGAGGGTCTTTGCGCAGGAAGATCACGCGAAGGGTGGACAGGGGAAGGCGCTGGGTGCCGAGGACGGCGGTCCTGAAATCGGCGCTCGCGCGCACCTGCCGGGCGCACGCGAAGAGTCCCTTCTCGGTGGCGGCGAGGTCTCGGGGGTCGATATGGAAGACCGTGTGGCCGCGCTCCTGGGCCGCGCGCAGGATGCGCAGGGACGTGTCCGTGGCGCGGTCGAGCTTGGAGAGCGGGTCCATCACAAAGCCGAAGCGCATGCTCCCTCCCGGGCGGCAATTCTGCTAAAATAAGCCTTTGTTTGCGGGTATTGTAGCCGGAAGGGTCAGGGGATATGAGCACTTTCTTCACCGAAGCCAAGCACGATTCCTCCCTCCTCACGGAGGGGGACCTTGCCCATTTCTTTCAGGATCACGGCACGAAGCGTTCCGAGTGGCGGACGGGCTTGGAGTGGGAACTGTTCGGGGTGGATGCCGAGCTCGGTCGAGCGGCGCCGTATTCGGGGCCTCGCGGCGTGGAGGCCGCGCTCGACTATTTATCGGAGCACTTCGGGTGGGCCGTTCACCGCGAGCAGGACCGCGTGATTGCGCTCGAGCGGGACGGCCATGTGGTGGGCCTTGAGCCGGGGGGACAACTTGAGCTCGCGGCCGCGCCGTGCCGTTCTCTTGTCGACCTTGCCGGCGTGCTGAAAGGATTCTTTGCAGAGCTGGCCCAGGCGGGGCGCTCGCTCGGGATCGCATGGATCAGCGCGGGGATTCATCCCACGGCGCGCGTTGGCGACCTGGAGTGGGTTCCCAAGACTCGCTATGCGATCATGCGCGAGCGCTTCAAGAAGACGGGATCGCTCGGCCTGGACATGATGGGGCGAACGGCTGCGGTCCAGGTGAGCCTGGATTACGAGGGCGAACGGGACGCCGTCGAGAAGCTCACGGTGGTGATGCGCGCGACCCTCTTAGCGTCAGCCGCCTTCGCCCATTCCGGATTCGAGCAGGGCCGGCCGAATAAGCTTCAAAGCAGGCGCCTTATGATTTGGGGCGACACGGATCCGGCGCGCTGCGGGTTCCTCACCAGTTTCTGGCGCGGCGAGGGCACTTTCGCGTCCTACCTTCAGTTCGTTCTCGACATGCCGATGCTTTTTGTGGTGCGCGAGGGGCGATGGATCCCCGTTGAGAACTGCACGTTTCGCCGATTCCTGCGGGAAGGCTATCAAGGCCTGCGGGCGGTGCGCGACGATTTTGATTTGCACTTGAGTTCCGCGTTTCCCGAAGCGCGGCTGAAACGGTTCATCGAGATCCGCGGCCAGGACGCTCCGCCGAGCCGGCTCCTCCTGGCGGCGCCGGCTTTTTGGAAGGGGCTGCTGTATGATGCGCGCGCGCGCCGCGGGGCGCTCGCGCTGCTGGAGCCGTTGGCGCGCCTTGCTCCCGACCCGTTGCGGGCCCAGATCAGTCGCCAGGGCCTGGCCACGGAGGTGGCGGGCGCGAGCGCCCGGGACTGGATGACGGAGCTCTGCGGCCTGGCCCGCGACGGCCTGGCGCGCGACTGCCGCGAGCGTGGGATCGACGACGAGACGCGGTATCTCTCGCCCTTGGAGCGTATGCTCGCAGACCGCCGCTCACCCACGGACGAGCTTTTGAGCGTTTGGCGCGAGCGCAAAAGCATCAAGGCAGTGATCGAGCACCTCAAGGTTTCTTAACGGGGCATTGCAAAAGGGTCATTGCGAGGAGGCCCGAAGGGCCGACGAAGCAATCTCAGAGATTGCTTCGGTCGCTTCGCTCCCTCGCAATGACCCGTAGGTTTAACGGGGCGTAGCTTAGCCTGGTAGAGCGCTGCGTTCGGGACGCAGAGGTCGGTGGTTCAAATCCACTCGCCC
>CAZPNG010000063.1:0-7271 GCA_964587845.1 uncultured bacterium
CGGCATTCATGAGGATGCGATAGAGCCACGTCGAGAAGGCCGAGCGCATCTGGAAACCCCTGAGCGCTCGGTGCGCCTTGACGAACGCTTCCTGCGAGACATCCTTGGCGTCCTCGTAATTCCCCACTGCCATATAAGCGATCTGCACCGCTTTCTCCATGTGTCGCCTCACCAATTGATCAAACGCTTTTTCCTCTCCCGCCTGAAACGCCCGCACCAAATCGAGGTCGCTTGCCTCGGCCGCCGTCCGGCCCGGCTGAGGGCTCTCGATCACCGACCGCCCCCGCGCCTGCGGCCGCCTTGCGGCCCTCTTGCCTCCGGGCGCTCGCCTGCGCCGGATCCGGCCCGGGTCAAGCTGGCCGGGCGCGCTTGCCGCTGCCCATCTTCGCGAGCCCGTGGCTGTCCGTTTAAGGACGTGCGGGCTCGCTCGGACTCGCGGCGCAAGATTTGTCCGATCGGCGCCCGGCTGCCCTGTGCAACGCCACCCTGCCGAGCCCAGTTCTGCAGACGCGGATGGTTGGCCAAGAAGGTCCGGAAGCGCTCAGGGTTCTTCTGCAGGAACCCCCGTGCCTGCTCGCTGCGCGCCTGCATCAGGCGCTGAAACATCTGGGGATGCGCGCTGCGGAAATTTTCCAGCCGCTCGCGGCGCTCTTGCTGGCGGCCCGCAAACAACCGGCGGGCTTGCTCACGCTGCTCCGGCGGCATCTGGCCGAAGGCCTGCTCGAGCCGCTCGCGCTTCTGGGCCACCACCCGGCGAAACGCCTCGGGATTGTCCGCCCGCAGCTGCTCCAGCTCACGCAGTCGCTCAAAGAGCACGCCCTCCCGGTTCTGGAGGCCTCCTTCCTGCGCCCAGGCGGCCCCTACCGCCAGGCCCAAAAGCGTGATCGCACACACCAGGTATCGCCTCGCCTTCATGCCGGCCATCTCCTTCCTCACCACCCCCTTAGACGCAACGGCCCACCTCGTCGTTTACTGAGGGACAGGTCCTCCCATCCCCTTGTCAGACTTAGGGTTACAACACAAGTGTCCCCAGGGGACACTTGTGTTGTAAATCGTTGTGGCGAAAGGGGATGGGAGGACCTGTCCCTGAGTCACTTGCGTTTGAATTGTTTTTCGAGGTCTGAAAACGTCAGCTTAAAGAAGGTGGGCCGGCCATGAGGGCAAGAAAAGGGGGTCTCGCAGGCCGCCAGCCGCGCCAGCAAGGATTGGATCGCTTGCGGCGCGAGAGCATCGTGGGCTTTGACCGACTTGCGCTTGCAGGCCACCAGGGCCGCCACACGTTCTGTCTCCCGCTCGAGAGACGTCGTGACCCGGCCGTCCTCTTTCTCCTCGAGGAAGGTCTTCAGAAACGCAAGGGGGTCCTCGCTCCCCAGCACGGCAGGATAGGCCCGCACGATGAACGCGCGCTCGCCGAAGGGCTCCAAATCAAAACCCACCCGCTCAAGCAGTTTGAGCGAGTCGCCCAGATTCTCAAACTGCCGCGGGCCAAGTTCAAGGACCTCCTCCATGAGCAAGCTTTGCCGCTCCGCGCGGCCCTCCCGGAAATTGGCGAGCAGCGCTTCAAACATCACGCGCTCGTGCGCAGCATGCTGATCCACGATGACGAGGCCCTCCTCGGTCTCGGCCACCAGGAACGTGCCGTGAATCTGCCCCAGGACGCGCGTGATGTGCAATTTATTGCCCGGCAGGGTCAGGGCGAGCCCGCTCGCCGCCGACTGATACGTCTCCAAGCCCCCGCGGCTTCCCAGCGGCGCAACCGGCGCTTGCGGGGCCCCTGTGAACGCGGTGCGATCCCGCAGGAAGGCCAGGTCACCCGCGGCGGCCGCGAGGGTCGGGGCCAAATCTCCTTCCCGTTGCAAACACTCCGTCACGGCCTTCTTCACGAGCGACTTCACCTCGGCCTCGTTGGAAACACGCACCTCCTGCTTGGTGGGGTGCACGTTCACGTCTACGCGCGCGAGGTCGAGGTCCACGAACAAAACCGCGACCGGATATTGCCCATGCATCAACAGGCCGTGGTAGCCATCGATGAGCGCATACGAAAGCCCTGGTGAGCGCACCCAGCGGCGGTTCACGAAGAAAATCTGGCCCGATCGTGAGGCGCGCGCCAGAAAGGGTTTCCCAATCACGCCCCGGACGCATACGCCCTCCGCCTCGCAGGACACCTCCAGCAGGTGCTTGCTGCTCCCCTCACCGAAGATTTCCGCAGCCCGGTCCTTGACGGCTTCGACGGCAGGGAGGTCCAGCAACACCTGCTCCGATGAGCGAAGGGTGAAGCGCACGCTGAGATGGGCCAGCGAGAGGTGCGAGACCGTATCGAGGATGTGCCCAAGCTCGGTGGCTTCCGAGCGCAGAAACTTGCGCCGCGCCGGAGTGTTAAAAAACAGATCGCGCACTTCCACCACGGTGCCCTGGCGGCAGGCCGCCTCCGAAGTCGAGCGCAGCGCTCCGCCTTCCACCACAAGTTCCGTCCCCACGGATGCCGAGCCCGCCCGCGTGAGGAGCTTCAAGCGCGACACCGCCGCAATGCTCGGCAACGCTTCGCCCCGAAACCCCAAGGACCTGAGGCGCGAAAGGTCTTCGAGGCTCGCAATCTTGCTTGTGGCGTGCCGCTTCAGGGCGGCCGGCGCGTCCTCGCGCGTCATGCCGCAGCCGTCGTCGGCCACGCGGATCAAACTGCGTCCTCCGTGGTTCACCTCCAAATCAATCGAGCGCGCCCCGGCATCGAGCGCGTTCTCAACCAGCTCCTTCACAATGGAAGCCGGCCGCTCAATGACCTCCCCGGCCGCAATCTTGTTGGCAATCGCCTCCGGCAAAACTCGGATGGTGACCATCAGCTTTTTTCCTTATCCGAGCCCTGGAGCCGCTCTTGCCAGGCCGCGACCTGGTTGAGCGCCGCCAGGGGCGTCAACCCGTCCAAAGGCAGGTTTTGAAGCTCCCGGAGGATGGGGTGCGGCTCCTGGGCGTCAAAGAGATCCGGTTGGGAAGCACGGCTGCTTCGCCCGCCGCCTTCAATGATGCGCGTGGCCTCTGTCGACTCGCTCTCGAGGATGCCTAGGATCTCATCCGCGCGGTCCGTCACACGCCGCGGGATGCCCGCCAGACGCGCCACGTGGATGCCGTAACTGCGGTCCGAGCCCCCGCGCACGACTTTGCGCAGGAACACAATGCCGCCCGGCTTCTCCCGCACCGTGATGTTGTAATTCTTGATGCCCGGAAAATGCGCTTCCAGCTGGGTCAACTCGTGGTAGTGCGTGGCAAAGAGCGTTCGCGGCCGCACCGGGCCCTCGGCGAGGTACTCGCAAATGGCCCACGCGATGCTGACCCCGTCAAAAGTTGAGGTCCCCCGCCCCACCTCATCGAGAATGAGAAGGCTGCGTCTCGTGGCCGCTTGAAGGATCGCGGCTGTCTCCAGCATCTCCACCATGAACGTGCTCTCTCCCCGGGCGAGATCGTCACTCGCCCCGACGCGCGTGAAGATGCGGTCCACCACGCCGATTCGGGCGCGTGCGGCCGGCACAAAGGAGCCGGCCTGCGCCAGAATGGCGATCAATGCCACCTGGCGAATGTAGGTGGATTTGCCCGCCATGTTGGGGCCCGTGAGCACCACCAATTGATTTTCCGCGCCGTCCAAAAACGTGTCGTTTTCGACAAACTGCCCGGCCGGCAGCATGGCTTCCACCACCGGGTGGCGCCCGCCCTCGATCAAAAGCTCTCCGCTCTCCACGACCGTAGGACGAACCCAACCGCGCTCGCGGGCCACCAGGGCAAAGGACAGCAAAGCGTCCAGGACCCCCACGGCCCGCGCCATGTCCTGAAGGCCCCGGAGGTCCTTGAGGACCTTGTCCCGCACCTCATTGAAAAGCTGAAACTCGAGGGCCTTCGTGCGCTCCTCGGCGCCCGAGATCCTGTCATCCCAGCTTTTGAGTTCGGGCACGATGAAGCGCTCGGCGTTCGCCAGGGTCTGCCGGCGGGTGTAATCGAGCGGCACGAGGTGCAGGTTCGGCTTGCTCACCTCGATGGCGTAGCCAAACACCTGATTGTATTTCACACGCAGGGATTTGATGCCGGTGCGCTGGATTTCGCGGCGCTCAAAGTCCGCGATCCAAGTTTTTCCGCTCTTCGCTAAGGCGCGCAGCTCGTCGAGTTCGAGGGAAAACCCGTCGCGGATCAGGCCGCCTTCCCTCATGGTCAGGGGCGCAACGTCCACGATGGCGCGCGCCAGCAACTCCCTGAGAGACTCGAAGGGCTTCAGGCCCGAGAGGATTTCGCCCGCGAGAGCGGAGGAGGCGCGAGCCAAGAGGGCGCGCAGGTCGGGCACCCGCTCAAGAAAGTCGCGCAGGTTCACAAGGTCCCGTCCGTTGGCCACGCCGCACCCCAGGCGGCTCAAAGCACGCTCCATGTCCCTCACGCCCTTGAGAAGAGCCCGCAGGCCATCGGCCACCTCGCGCTCATGCGCGAACCCTTCGACGGCATCCTGGCGGCGCTCGATCTCCGGAATCGAAAGCAGGGGGCGCGTGATCCAGTCCCCGAGCGACCGCGCGCCCATCGCCGTGAGGGTCCGATCGACAACCGCCGCGAGCGTCTGCGTACGGTCACTTGCGATCGAGGGAGCCACCAGCTCCAGACTGGCGACCGCCTGCCGGTCCAGGCCCATGAAATCGCTTGTCGCAAGAAGGGCCGGCACGCGCACGTGGCCCAGACTGGAATGCAAATGGTCCTTCAGGTAATACAGCACGGCGCCGCAGGCGCGCACCGCGAGAACCCGCTCATGAAAAGCCAAACTCTTTGGCGAGCCGAATCCAAACGTTTCCGCCAGAGACCTCTGCGCCTCTTCCTCGCCGAAAACCCAGTCCTCATAGACCGTGAGGCTTGCTTTGAGCGTGCCCTGCACGCTGGCGGCCCAGCCTGAGTCCTGGGACAAGCTCGCGGGTAAAATCACCTCTCGCGGCGAAGCGAGCGACAACTCACCGGCCAGCCGCTCGAGGGGCACCTCGCGCACCGAAAACTCGCCTGTCCCAAGGTCGAGCGAAGCGATCGCTGCCCTCTTCCCGTCAGACACGACCGCCGACAAGCGCTCCTGGCGCAAGCCGGCTCGCTCCTCCTCCAGATAGGTGGCCGGGGTAATGATACGTGTGACTTTCCGCTCCACCAGTCCGCGCGACGCCCTCGGGTCTCCGATCTGCTCGCAGATCGCCACTTTCAGGTTACGATCGAGAAGACCGCGAACATACACCTGGTAGGAATGATACGGGACCCCGCACATGGGCACGCGCCCCGCCTCCCCGCCTTCCCGGCCGGTCAGCGTGATGTCCAGGATCTCGGAGGCGCGCACGGCATCCTCAAAAAACATTTCGTAGAAGTCGCCGAGCCTGAAAAAGAGGATCGTGTCCTTGGGCAGGGTTTTCTTGACGGAGCGGTACTGCTCCATCATGGGGGACATCTTAAGGAAAGAAGTCAGGGTTTCGCTCATTCGCAACCGGACAAAACTGGTATTGATTATACCCCATCCGGGCAGGATGATAAAGGCGCAGCCGAACCTCCGGCCGCGCGAGACGCTAGGCGGCTGAGCGGAGGGTTCGGGCGAGGAACTTCAGAACGTCGATCTGCGTGACGATCCCCAATAGCTTCTTGTCCCCATCCACGATCGGAATGCAGCCGTACTTGAGTTCCGCCATGAGTTCCACGGCGCGCGCCACGGAGTCCTCCGGCCCCAGAGTCAAAGGCTGCGGGGTCATGAAATGCTTGAGGCGATACGAAGCCAGTTGTTCGGGGTCAAACACGTACGTCCCGTCTTCCGTGGGCCGCGGCGAGGCGGCGCGGTACAAATCCCGCTGCGTGATGATGCCCGCGAGGCGGCCCCGCTCATCCACCACCGGAAGGTGCCGGATGCCGTTCTCGCGCATTTTCGCCTCGACCCGGCTGAGCCGTTCTTCCATCCCCACGGTGATCACCCGAGTCACCATGATCACCCGTAACGGTGTCACCTTAACCAAGGCTGCATTCCTCCTACTTCTCGCCTTCCATATCCGTTCCTTTTCACTTCGGGCGCCACGCCCAATCCAGGCGCCCCATCCATCGGTGCCAGGTCTTATTGATTGACCTGGCTCCGTTCCTTATACAGAGCCTCCGCAAGCCGCCTGACACTGTCTGCGACGGTGGGCTCCGCGGCCCCCCCACCAGGCACCTCAACCACTTGTTCTGCAATCGGCTCAGCCGCAAGTTCTGGCGCCACTGTCTCGGCCTTCGCGTTCGTAACCATATCATTAGCAACAGGTTGGGACTCAACCGCGACGGTGGCTTCCGGCGTCTCTTCCTTCTTGCCCCAGGTCCACCCCAGTGCCAGTCCAGCGATCACCACCAGCGCCACAGCCCTGAGTTCCTCTATACGTGTCATTCAACCGCCCCCTTCGATGCCTATTGTTTTTTTGACCCTTTTGCTGTAAACTATGTTAAGGGAACAATTTAGCGTTATTCAGCGGTGGACGCCCCGCTTCCCGGGTCGTCTCCGTTTCTAGTATACCATAATAATTGTAAGTATAAGTGACCACCCATATGCGTCGAAGTTACGGGGTTTCAACCTGGCTGTTCTCAGCAGCTTTGATACTTCTCTCGATAGAAGCTTACGAGCCGCTTTCCCTGAAAGCCCATCCGAAGCTTCTCGAAAATCTTCTCTCCGGCTCGGCACAGGGCTACATCCAGCCCGGCTCGGAGCTCGAGCCGTTCAAGCCCTTCCTGCCGCCCCAAGGCACGGTAAGCTTCTTGACGGATCACCCCTTTGGAGACTCCCTGGAGGAGGAGAAGCTCCTCTACGACGCCCAGGGTTTCCTGGCCCCCTTGGTGCTCCGCACCCAGCCGGGTGAATCCCTTGCCGTTCTTTTTTGCTCCTCTGACGCCGTCGCCGATGGACGTTTGGCTGCGGCCGGCTACCAGTGGCTCCAAAAGATCTCCGAAGGAAAGGGGATCGCGCAAAAATAGAGAAGGACCTCATGACGGTGTTTGCGCCTTTGTTCGTGCCGGCGGCCCTCGGGCTCGTTTTCGCGATGAGCCTACTGCAAGGCAGCCGCTTGCCCCTCAAGCCGATTTTGATCCTCGCGCTTGCGGCCCCCATCGGTTTGGGTCTCTGCTCCATGGTTTTGTTCTGGAGCTACGTTTTGGCGCCCGAGAGCTCAAAAGTCGTACCTTCCTTCACTGCGATCTTGCTGGCAACAGGGCTCGCTGTCCGGCTCATCTGGAAGAGTCGCTTCCTTCTGTCCTGGCGGAGTCTGCGG
>CAZPNG010000064.1:0-4101 GCA_964587845.1 uncultured bacterium
CCTCAAGCGCCCGGGCGAGATCGCTCTTAAAATCCAGATGTTCGAGGATGCGGTGCACGAGGGTGCCGAAATCGTCGGCCGGCAGGGACTCGGCCTCCTCGGGATCGCGCGCCGGCTCCCCGTCCTCGGGCTCGCGCCACGCGCCCTCGGGGATGTTTTCTTCATATAGATAGGCATAACGGCGCGGGCATGTAAGCAGGGTTGAGGCGGCGGTTGTGGAAAGCTCGCGCGTCTCGGGATAAAACTTCGGGCGAACGTCGAACGAGGCAAACATCGTGCGCACCCGGGCCTTCGCGTCCTCGACCTCAGCCCGCGGGCCGGTGAGAGGGAGCGGCTCGGCGCGCTGCAAGGCCGATCGGATTTCCTCCCGCTCGCACAGGCGCAGCGCGCGCGTGGGATGAGCAGGGCACTCGCCGGCCGCCTCCTGAACGACGCGCACGTTCGCGCCCAGGAGACTGCGCGCTTCGTCACACGGCTCAAAGCCCAGGCCCGCCGCCTCTGAAATCAACCGGCTCCAGCTTCCAGCCGGACCGCCGGCGCGGGGCTCGTCATCTTCGTCCTCATCATCCTTCTTTTTGCCGGCCTGCTTGCGAACGCCTGACAGCACCAAGAGATCGCGTGCCCGCGTCACGGCCACATAAAGCAGCCGCGCGTTCTCGCCCGACTCCTCGGCGCGATCGGCCGTCTCAATCGCCTCGTAAGTGGCCGTGATCCGCCATTTCTCGGAGCCCGCAGGGCGCACCTTCATGCCCACGCCGCCCTCGCGCGAGACGCGAAACAAATCGCGCTTCGAAGCCTGGGGTTTCGCGCCCAGGTCGGCGAGCGCCACCACCCGGAACTCCAGGCCCTTGGCGCGGTGGATGGACATGAGCTTCACGCCCTCGCTCTCGGATTCCCCCTCCACCAGCCCCTCGGATTCGCGCACCTGGCGGTCGCGCAGGCCTTCGACGTAGCGGATGAAGTCGCCCAAGCGGAGAAGTTCCTGGGCCTCGAAGCGGCGCGCGATCTCGACCATCTTGCGCAGGTTCGCGGCCCGCCGCTCGCCGTCAGGTTCGCGCAGCACGTTGACCTCGTAAGCAGTCTCTGCCAGGAGCCGCAAGAGAAGCTCCGAGAGGCAAAGGCGCTCGAGCTCGCGCGCGTAGCGGGTGTGCAGGTCAAGAAATCGCTCGAGCCGCGCGCGCTCCGGCTTGGCCAGCCCCTTGATGTAGCGCAGTTTTTGAAACGCGCTCCAAAGAGGTTTCGTTTTGTCCTTCGACTTCGCGAATCGCGCGAGCGCGAGCAGCGTATCGTCGTTCACCCCCACGAGGGGGGAGCGAAGCACGGCCGCCAGCGGAATGTCGTGAAACGGGTTCTCCAGGGTTTTCAAAAGCGAGACCACGTCCTTCACCTCGGGCCGCTCATAGAAGCCCCGGCCGCCCAGCACCATGTAGGGAATGCCGCATTGGCGCAGCTCGTACTCAAAAATTCCGATGTTCGACATGGCGCGAAAGAGAATGGCGACGTCGCCATACTTGACCGGCCGCATCTTGCCGTCCTCCTCGACTTGGAAGGGGTCTTCTTCGACAAGGCGCCGAAGCGCGCGGGCCAGATGCGCGGCCTCGCGCACACGGGCACGGTCGAGTCTCTCGCCCTCTGCCTGAAGGATCCAGTGCATCTCGACGGCGGGCCGCGAACCTTCGGCAGGCGGGCGGCGGGCCGTGAGCGCTTCGGGCCTCAGGCCCTCGAAACTCAAAGCCGAAAACAAGCCGTTCGCAAAGCTCACAAGGTCCGGCCGGGCGCGGAAATTGTCGGCCAGGGTGACCAACTCGCCTTCCGGATCCTTCGCATGGCCTTCCTCGGCCATGCGAAACACGTGCGGCTCGGCGCCCCGGAAATGATAGATGGATTGATTGCGATCCCCCACCCGCATGGGCTCCCGGGCCGCGAGAGGGCGAAGCAGGCGCTCCTGGACGTCGTTCGTATCTTGGAACTCATCAACGAACAGGGCCTGGAATTGAGCGGCGAAGGCCTCGCGCACGGCGCGCTGCTCCGGCCTTTCCCCCTCCAGGAGCGCCAGCGCCCGCGCTTCCAAGTCGTTGAAATCGAGAACGCCATGCTCGCGCTTCGCGTGCGCGTAGCGCTCCTCCAAAAGGCGGGCCGCATCCTGGGCCGCGCGCAGCAAAGGCGCGCTCACATGCTCCAGAAATGCGCCCCGCAGGGCACCGAGCGACTCCTTCGCCGCTGCCAAGAAAGATTTGAGCGTCGGGAAGTTTCCTTTGAGGGCCTCGCCCGCTTCGTCAAGAACCTCGAGGTGCTCCCAGCCGGCTGTCTTGATCTCACGCAAAATCTTGATCTTGACGCGTGCTTCCTCAACCAAATCCGCCCGGCGCTTGGCCGCACCGGTAGCGCCCTTCGCACGGCCTGCTGCTACGACCTCCTCGAGCGCCCGGTCCAGCGACTTCACCAAGGGTTTGAGATCCGGCGGCTTGGCGCTCTCAAATGCCTGCGCTACACTCAGTCCCAGGGTGCGGCATTTCTCAAAGAGAGCGAGGAGGGAGGCGCGCAGCCGCTCCTCGCCCGCCATCATCAGGAGCTCCAGAAAGGCCGGCGTCTCCTCGGCGCACGTCTCGATCGCGTCGTCTGTGATCGACTCTCGCAGCGTGTCGGCCTCCTCCTCGCTCATCACCCGGAAGCCGGGATCCACGCCGGCTTCGATGGGATGCTCCTTGAGCAGGCGGGCGCAAAAGCCGTGCAGCGTGGAAACCCACGCGCCTTCCAGGGCGCGGCGCTCGTCATGCATATTCTTGCCGCGCAACTCGTCCACGATGCGGGACTTCATCTCGTTGGCAGCTTTCTCGGTGAACGTGACCGCCAGAAGCCGCTCGGGGTCCAGGCGCTCGCGCTCCAAAAACGAGAGAAAGCGCGCCACAAGCACCCGGGTTTTGCCCGAGCCGGGGCCCGCGCTCACCAGGAGCTTTCGGCCGCGCGCCTCCACAGCGCGCGCCTGCGCGCCCGTGAAGCCCTCAGGCGCCGCCGGCACGCAGGGGACTTGTTCTTTCGTGGTCTGCATAGATGCTCTCAAGTTTCCACTTTTCGATGCGGCACAGCGCGTCAAACGGGCAATAAGAGCAATCGCGCGGCTTGACGGAGATCTCGCCGCGAGCGATCGATTCGGCGTAACTCTTGGTAAACGTGGCGGCCGCGGCGCGCACCTCCGCGATCTCGGCGCCGTCGAGGGCTCTGGAGGGCCACTTGTCTCCCGCGCGCGCTTCATCGTAGTAGCCCGTCCATTTGCCCTTGCGCAGGGAATAAAGGTAAGCGCCCACGGGCTCGGCGCGAAACTGCTTCGCCATGGCTTGCTCATAAATGGGAAGCTGAAGGTGCGTGCCCTTGAAAATCTCGGGCAGCACCGTCGGCTTTCCCGTGCGCTTGTAGTCGATCACGATCGCGCGCTTGCGCGCCAAGTCGAAATCCACCCGGTCGATGCGGCCCTTCAAGCGCAGGCCGTCCCCGTCGAACTCGAAGGCGAGCTCTGAAGCCCCCGGTTCAAAGCCCTCGAACGGCGAGCCGCGCTCGAACATTCGCGCAAGGTCGCGCACGAGCTCCGCCAGTAATAGTTTCTTTCGGTACGGCGGCGCCCCGGGCGAGAGAACCTCCGCGAGTTCGGGCTCGACCAGCTTCTCAAGCAGCGCGCGCCGCTCCTCGGACCCGGCTTTTTGCAGCTTCTTATAATGAAGCTCCAGCACCTTGTGAAGCACAAGCCCCAGCTTTCGTTCCAGGGCTTCTTCCTCGTTGTCTTGAAGCAGGAGCCAGTGGTCGGCAAAAAAGCGGTAGGCGCAGCGGCCGTAGAGCTCCAGGCCCGTCGGCGAGAAGGTGTCCTTGGCCGCAAGCACGGAGGCAAGCAGCTTGGCGTTGGCGAGACGCGCCTCGATCGTGGTGAAAAGATCGGCCAGAAGCGCGCGAAAACCCGGTTCCGCCACAAAAGCGTTGTAGGCCGCGCGCAGGATGAGCGCTTCCCTGCTGTCAGCGCCCAGCGAGCGCGCGCTGCGGCGCGAAAAGAATCCGGCTACGGTGAGGCGCGCAGCTTCATCCTTGGAAACCGCGTCGGTGAGGCGCGAGGGC
>CAZPNG010000065.1:0-2503 GCA_964587845.1 uncultured bacterium
CTCACCCGCACGAGGCGGGAAAAAATCCCTCACGAGGCGGTGATTGGCGTGATCTACGCCGTGTCGGCGGCCGCAGTCATCCTCATGGCCAGCCGCACGGCGGAGGGCGATGAGCACATCCGCACCATGCTGACGGGAAACATCCTGCTCGTCAGTCTCCCGGAGATCGTGAAAATGGTTGTGCTCTACAGCTTGGTGGGCCTGGTGCACTGGCGCTTCCGGGACAAGTTCCTCTTGATCTCCACGCAGCCGGACGAGGCATTCCGCAGGGGCGTTCGGGTGCGAGCCTGGGACCTCTTGTTTTACCTGACGTTCGGGGTGGTGGTGACGAGCTCGGTTGAGGTGGCCGGGGTGCTCGTGGTCTTTTCCTTCCTCATCGTGCCCGCCGTCACAGCCATCTTGCTGCGGGACACGTTTGCAGAGCGGCTGGGCTTGGCGTGGGCGCTCGGCGCGGCCACGAGCGCGGCGGGTGTGCTGGCATCCTATTTCTTTGATCTCCCCACGGGCGCGGCTGTGGTGTGCGCCTTCGGTGCGATGTTGGCCGGCGTCAGTCTGGTGAAATTGAAACGCGGAGGGTGAGGAATTACTTTGAAGGGCGACGGCGAATGTACTTGAAGTACACGAAGGCAATTACACACACGCCCAAAGCCGACATCAGCAAGCTTACTTTAGTATACGCTGTCATTTCGGCCACCCCATCAGAACGCCGAGTTCAATTGTAACCCCCACTGCGAGAAACGCAACCGTAAACAGGGCGCCTGCCAGAAGCTCTTGGTTCGAGAATCCACCGCGTGCGAGGGTCCCAATGACCAGCACAGTCAGACTCACCCGTGCGCCATCGTAGAAGAACCGTGCGACGCTGTCCCACGGATTTGGCGTCATGTGGCCAAGGATACCCCGGCGAGGGCGCGGCGTCAAGACAAGTTTCAATTTTTATCATAAATATTTTCGCTAAAATAAAATACTGCGCCCAGGGTCAGTGGCGCTTGATGGTGCAGCCGAAGGGGCGGGTTTCGGCGACGGGGACAGGCGCGCCGGCGAGGAGCGCATCCAGGGCGTTGCGGGCGTGCGGAACGGTGGGGTCATTCTCGGCCTTGGTGAGCTCGTCATCCACCCCGCCCTCGTAGACGAGGGTGCCCTGAGGATCGAGGATGTAGACGTGGGGAGTTGTGACGCCTCCGAATTGGTCGGCGATCTTGTGCCCTTCGTCCAGGAGGATCGGATAATTCACGCCCCGGCGCTGGGCCACGGTTTGAATCTGGGGCAGTTTCTCATTGACGTTGGAGGCGATGCCGAAAACCACGACGCCCCGGCCCGCATAGTCTTTGGCAATGCTCTGCAAGCGTTCCTCATAGCGGTCGACGTAGGGGCAGGTAGCCGACCAGAAGTGGATCATGACAATCTTGTCCTTGAAGGAGGACAGTTTGACGGGATTTCCGCTTGTGTCGGGCAACTCAAAGTCGGGCACGGGCCGGCCCAGCCCGACAGCTTTGCGGGCGAGAAAATCCTGCGCGCCGGCCATGCCGGCCGCGAGAAGCACCATCAAAAAGCCGCACGCCACGCGTCTCACGGAACACCTCATGAGTTTGTGGCCAGCACTTATTGCATGATCCCCTGCTGCTCGTAGCTACAGGCCAAGTTCTTGGGCGAAAACCCCGCCTCCACGAAAATGGCCCGGAACTCCTCATCGTCGCGGTAGAGCAGGTTCCAATCGCCCACCCACTCCATGTAATAGACGGACGGGTTGCTGAACTTGTCGCGGACGTCTGAAATGGCCAGGGTGCCGCCACGCTTGAGCAGCTTCTTCAAGTTTCCCACCAGGCGCACGGACACCCGCCAGTCGAGATAGTCGAAGAGCCCCGTCGAGTAAATCAGGTCATGGCCGCTGCCCAGCTCTTCGACGATATTCTTCATGAGCGCCAGGCGGACTGCATTCTGCTTCACGAACTTGACCCGCCGGTCTCCCTTGACCAGGGTGCGGGCGTAGTCAATGGCGCGCTGGTCCTGATCGAGGCAGTGAAAGACCACCTTTTTCCCCTTGAAGCGGGGATCGGCGAGCGCCTCCGCCACCAGGCGGCAGGGCCCCGAGGCCAGGTCCATGATCTTCACCGGCTTGGAGCCCGCCCGCTCCACCGTTTCGAAAACCATGGCCTTGAAGTCCTCTTTACGGTTGCGCACGGCGCTGGAGATCGTCGACATCAGATAATAGTTATCATGAAGCCGCTCATAGCCCGAACTCTTGGGAGCGTTCTGGTAAATGGCGTCAATGATCTTGAAATCCCCGGCATAGCCGAGAGGCTTCTTGAGACTCCACGGCACGTACTGGCCGTGCACGAAATCGGCGCGAAAGTTCTCCATGAAAAAATGCTTCAGCTTGTAGGCCCGCTCCTCGGCGCCCTGGGCCAGGCTTTCGCGCACAAAGGTCATGATGTCGCGAAAGACGCCGTTCACCTCCTGATTGAACTCGCTTTGGAAGCGGCCCCATTCAGTGGGGTGCGCGGAG
>CAZPNG010000066.1:0-2618 GCA_964587845.1 uncultured bacterium
CCGTCTCCTTTCACGCGTTCAACGCGCGTGACCAAAGGTAGATGGGCTGGGATCTTCGGCCGCCCAAGATTTGGAAACCGCCCCGCTTGGCGCGCCGCCGACACATGACCTTCGTGAAAGAGCCGGGCGGCAGCCGGGAACTGAAGGAACAATTCGGGTTTCGTGCTGGTGTCAAAATTGCTTCGAATCCGGCGCGGCGCCAGATCCGCATCGTAGTTGAATTGTATAATCGCGTCCCAGTCTTGCAGGGAGGCGTAAGCAGCCATGAGGAGCGGCCCTGCCGCCCGGTACTCGTTGGGCCAGTCCACGTTCCATTCCCCCACCACAAAGGGCTTCCCGGCCACCCGCAGGCGGCCGAGCTTACTGATCGGATTGATTCTCTTGGGCTCGTTGTCTGCGTCGCGGGGCTCGATCTCGCGGGTGATCATTGCGTTATGAAACTTCACCAGGTCCCCGTATCCGCCGCGCGGCGGGTCCCAGTAAGCGTGCCGGTCGATGAAGTCGAGCTCCGCATTGGTCTGGAGGTCCCAGCCGTCGAACGCCAAGTTGCTCCCGGCAATCGGGATGCGCAGCCCCAGGCTGCGCAGATGATCCCGCATTTCGCTGAAATACCGGCGCTGCAGATCGGCATAGAAAGCCGCAACTTCGGGATCTTCCAGGCGCCACACGCGCTCGGGGTCTGAGCCGGGAGTGCGCTCGAGCCAAAGCCGGCGGAGTTCTTCCCGGTACGTCTCGGGCATGGGAGGCATTTTCTCCGCTCGTGCGAGCGAGCTTTCATTCAAGATCTCGGTGAGCACGAGAGCCGGCTCTTCAGCCCAGCGCAGGCCCGTGTGCGGATTGACATGAGTCAACAGATCGTTTGCATACTGCTTCTGAAGCTCGATCAAGCGGCGGTTAAATTGGGCCGGCTGCTTGGCGCCGCGCTCGAGCTTTCGGTACTCGGCCACAGAGTCCCCGCGCTTGAATTTGCGGCTCACCAAGAGATCGAGATAGACGTAGACGCCGCGCGCCTTGAGCCGGCTCACAAAATAATCCAGGCGATCGAGCGATTCGCGCGACAGGTGCTGGGTGTCGTCGAAAGACGAGTCAAAAATATTCGGCTTCGCCCAAGGCGCATCCAGGTGGTGAAGACGCACCAGATTAAATCCGTGCTGACTCAAGCGCTCGGCACTCCGGTCGGCGTCCTCGCGGCTCGGTAGGGCAGCCGGCGGCTGAAGGTTCACGCCGAAAAAGCGCGCGCGATGCCCGTCTTGGAAGTAGAAATGGCCGTCCTCGCGCACGGTGAGGAATCCATGGCGCCCCGCGGGCGCGTCCAGAAGCGCGCTTGCATCGAGAGCGCCCTCCAGCGCTCCCGGCACCGGTTCGAAGGCCTGCCAGACGGAAGTATCCGTCGTCGATTCACGCTGCCGATCCAGAGGCCCCTTGGGCGAGGCGACAACGAGCTTCAAGTCATCGAACCCCGCCGCGCCGGAGGCATGATCCAGACCCAAGGCCAGTTCCGCCTCGGCCGCCTCGCCGGGTATTTCGAACGTTCCCAAGAAAGTCTTCCATTCCGTTGAACCTGTCCAGGGCCCGAACCTTGAAGTCCCGATCTGCCGCTCTTCCTTGTCGAAAAAGAGGACGTCCACGCGGGCTCCACCTTCCGGTTGCGAAGGCACCACATTTTCGAGCTTGTAAGAGAAGGACAACTCGCTCTTCTTGCCCCGCGCGGCACCGCTTACGATCAGACGCTGCGAGGTGCGCGTCGCCGCTGCCGGGCCACCCTGCGCTTCCAAGGCCCCGCGCCCGGTTAAGCCCGGAAACCGAATTTTGTGCTGCTTGCCCACGACCCAGGCGGAAAGTGGGTGGGGATATTCGAAGCCGCCGTCGATCAGAAGGTTCGCGCGATCCCGATCTTCGGGGAGGCCCCAGAAAAGTTCCAGCTCGTCGAAGATCACCTCCCCCAGTGCCTCTTGCAAGAACACGGTGAGGCGCAAGGAGCGCGCGCCCTGGGGCACGCGCGCGTGAGCGGCCCAAGGCCGCCAGCCGAACGCGCCCTCCCAGTCGCCGATCCGCTCGGACCCGGCGAGGAGATCGCCCTTTTCATCCAGGAACTCGAGCGACACGGCCGCAACGCCCAGAGAGTCTCCATCCGCCGCCCGGATCGCCTTGGCCTTCACAATCCCCGCGGCCGTGACGAAGGCGGGAGCTGGCTCCGGAACCGAGACGGTCTGTACGGCTTTGGGCGAAGGCGCGCCGCTTTCACCCGTAAGTTTCAGTACGCCGGCGCCGCGCTCGTCCTGATGGCGCCTCGCGTTCATCTCCAAAACCCAGGCCTCCGGAACCTTGGAGCGCTCGGCCGAGGCCCGGTCGAAACCCGCATTGACCAGAAAATTCTCCTCGGAAAAAGAGGGCGGAAGGTCCGGCGCCTCGAGCGCCGCGGGCCGTCCGCCCTGCTCCGAGCACTCGAAGTTCGGAAGCCCCGCTGCCGCGGCAAGGGCCGCGGCCGCGAGACAAGCGACCCCCTTCATTGCACGTACCCCAAGGATCTCAACTCTCTTCGGATGTTCTCACTCATGGGCCCGGATTCTCCTGCGGGCCCGATCGGCTGGAGTGAGGCAAAGAGCTGTTCCGCCCCT
>CAZPNG010000067.1:0-11362 GCA_964587845.1 uncultured bacterium
GCCTTGGGGGTGGTGCTGCCGGCGTGGATCATTGTCGTGCCGGAGAATGGGCGCGTGCGCTTGGCCTTGGTGCGTGACCCGCACCTGCGCTATGTGGTGCGCCAGGACCCCGATCTTATCGCGATCGGCGAGATGCGCGACAGCGAGACCTTCCAGATCGCCATCTCAGCCGCGGAAACCGGACGGTTGGTGATCTCCACGATCCATGCCCGCAACGTGCACCAGACGTTCGACCGCATTCTCGGGTTTTTCCCCTCGGAGATCCGCGAACAGGTGATGACTCAGTTGTCCTTCAATCTCGTGGCGATCGCCTGCCAGCGCCTCACGCGCCGCAAGGATGGCAAGGGCATGGTGCCGGCCGTGGAGATCCTCGTGAACACCCCCACGGTGTCCAAGCTTGTGCGCGAGCAGCGTCTCGAGCGTCTGCCGGGCGTCCTTGCGGGCGGGCGCGAGGACGGCATGCAGACCTTCAACGGGGCCCTGCTCAAACTCTACCAGGAAGGACTCATCGACCAGGAGGAAGCCATGCGGATGAGCGACAATCCTCAGGCGCTCACGATGAACATGAAGGGCATCTTCCTCGACGAGGCGGCCGGCGGCATCATCGGCGAGAAGACCCCTGCGTAGGCGGGGCCGGGCGCCGCTCCCTTCTCCACATCCGAGGTAGTCGCTTCCTCTTTTCCTTGTTATAATTGTAGACCCGGGTCCTGCGCGCTTGCGCCAAAGGGTCAGCCGGGCAAACTCAACGGTTTCTTGCACTCATTGGTGGTTTTTTTGCTCCCCAACATCGGTCGAGGGGCAACCCTCTTCGCCAGCGCCGGTCAGGTTGTGGCGTGGCTCCCCTGATGACGGCTCCTGGGGTGAAGTCCCTGCCGCTGGCATCGTTTCACGAGGACTTGGGGGCCCGCTTCGGCACGTTCGGTGACTGGCGGGTGCCCATTCTTTACCGAAGCATTACCGAAGAGCACCTCGCGGTGCGCCAATCGGCCGGTCTCTTCGACATCTCCCACATGGGCAAATTCTTCGTGGAGGGCCCCGGCGCCCTGGCCTCGCTGGAGGAGCTTTTCACTCGCCGCCTGTCCGGCCGCGCGAACGGGGAAGCCGCCTACGGCGTGATGTGCAACCCGCAGGGCGGCATCTTGGACGACCTCATCATTTACCGCCTCGGGCCGGAGCGCTTCCTCGCCATCGTCAATGCCGCGACCGAGGAAAAGGACGGCGCGTGGATGCGGGACCATCTCGACGGCGCCTCTCTCGTCAGCGCGACCTCCTCCATGGGCTTATTCGCCTTGCAAGGGCCCCGCGCCCTGGAGTGGGCTGCCTACTTGTGGGGGCGCTCGCTGCTGTCGATCGAGCCGTTCCACATCGCGAGAATCGCCTGGCAGGGCCGCGAGCTGTGGATGGCGCGCACCGGCTACACGGGGGAAGACGGTTTTGAAATCTTGCATGATTTGGAGCTCACCGAGGAGCTATGGAAGCTCTGCCTTACGACCTCGCGCGCCCGCGAGATCGTGCCCTGCGGGTTCGGCGCGCGCGACACGTTGCGCCTGGAAGCCGGACTTCGGCTGTATGGCCATGACATGAACGAGGACTCGACGCCGCTTGAGGCCGGGCTTGGGTGGACGGTGGATTGGAACAAGGGCGATTTCGTGGGGCGCGCCGCGCTCCTCCTTCAGCGGGAGCGGGGGATTCCGAGATGCGCGGTGGGGCTTACCCTGGAGGACCGCGCCATCGCGCGCGAAGGCTCGGTGGTGGAGTCGGACGGCGCGCGAGCGGGCGCGGTGACGAGCGGCACGTTTGCGCCGTTCCTCAAGAAGTCCATTGCGCTCGCCCTCGTGACGCCCGCGGCGGCGCGCTTGAACGCCCCGGTTTCCATTCGCATTCGCTCCCACGAGGCGCGGGCCCGGGTGGTCAAGCTGCCCTTTTATCGCAGACCCGGCGAGGAGACTCGCCGCCAACCGAGTGAGAAAGGATGACGTCCATGGAAGTTCCCGATTTGCTGAAGTACACCAAGACGCACGAGTGGGCGCGCCACGAGGGCCGCACGATTCGCTGCGGCATCACGGACTACGCTCAGCATGAGATCTCCGACCTGGTCTTCGTGGAGCTGCCCGCCCCGGGCTGCGACGTCAAGCAGGGGGACGTCGTGGCCGTGGCCGAGTCCGTGAAGGCCGCCTTCGACATCTACGCGCCGGCTTCCGGGCGCCTGTCGGCCCGCAATGAGGCCCTCGAGGCCAACCCCGGCCTGGTGAATGAGGATCCCTACGGGGGCGGGTGGTTTTTTGAGATTGAGCTTTCGGATCCTCAAGAGCTCAATGCTCTGATGGATTCCTCGGCCTACCGCTCGCACCTGGAAACGTTCGCGCACGGGGCCTGAGACGCGGATGAGCTACTGCGGTTTGACTCCCGAGGATCGCCGCGCCATGTTGGGTGTCCTCGGCGTCTCCTCATTTGAAGAGTTGATTGCCGGCGTTCCGGCCTCCCTGCGCTCGCCCAAGCTGAATCTGCCGCCACCTTTGGATGAGCTCTCGCTCACCCGGGAGATCCACGCCGCCGCGGCGGCGAACCAGACCACGGAGACGCATCTTTCCTTCCTGGGCGCCGGCGCTTACGAGCATTACATCCCACCGGTGGTGCGCTACGTGGTGGGCCGCGGGGAGTTTTCAACCGCCTACACGCCTTACCAGCCGGAGGCCTCGCAGGGGACCCTTCAGGCCATCTTCGAATACCGGAGTTTGATGTGCGAGCTCTCGGGCCTTGCGGTGTCGAACGCCTCGCACTATGACGGGGCCACGTCCTTGGCCGAGGCCTGCCTGCTGGCTTTGCGTGCAACAGGACGCGAGCGCGTGCTCGTCTCCGAAACAGTGCACCCCGAGTACAGGCAGGTGGCGAACACGTATCTCGCCACCGAAGGCTACTCGCTGGCCACCGTGCCCGTGGACGGCTCCTGCCGCCTGAATCGGGAAGCTCTCCGCTCCGCCCTGGATGAGCGGGTGGCGGCCCTCGTGGTCCAGAGCCCTAACTTTTTCGGCTGCGTCGAGGACCTGGAGGGACTTGCGGAAGCTGCGCACCGCGCCGGCGCCCTGGCGATTCTCGTGGCGCACCCCCTGGCCTACGGGCTCTTTCGGTCGGCCGGCGAGTGGGGAATGGACATCGCCGTGGGGGACGTGCAGCCGCTCGGCCTTCCGCTATCCTTTGGGGGACCCTACGCCGGCTACTTCGTCACCACGCGGGAACTCGTGCGGCGGATTCCGGGCCGGCTGGTCGGTGTCTCGCAGGATCGCGGGGGCTCGCGAGCGTACACCCTGACTCTTCAGGCGCGCGAGCAGCACATCCGCCGGGAGCGGGCCGGATCCAACATTTGCACAAACCAGTCCCTGTGCGTGCTTGCTGCGTGCGCGTACTTGGCGTACGTGGGACCGCAGGGGCTGGCGACCGTGGCACGGCTGAACTTCGAGGCGGCTCAGGCCCTCGCGGAGCGCCTGCAAGCGGTGCGCGGCTGCACGGTCGAGTCGGCCGGGCCTGTTTTCAATGAGTTCGTCCTGCGCACCCCCCTGGCGGCTCGCGAGCTCAGCCGGCGCATGCTTTCCCATCGCATCTTTGCCGGCGTGCCGCTGGCGGAGTTTTTTCAGGGCCGTGAGCGGGACCTGCTGGTGTGCGCCACGGAAACCAAGACCGAGGCGGACCTGGAACGGTTCGTTCAATCGCTCGAGCGCGAGCTGGCAAGGCCATGACGGGTCCCGAGCCGCTCCTCTTCGAGCAAGATACGCCGGGCCTGAGTGCTCACCAGTTTCCCGAGCACCGGCTGCAGAGTCCTCCGTCGCTCGCCAAGATGGATGCCCGGCTGCTTCGCCGCACCATGGCGCGCCTGCCGTCACTCAGTCAGCTTGCCCTCGTGCGTCATTTCACCCGCCTGGCGCACATGAACTACAGCGTGGACACGCATTTCTATCCGCTCGGCTCCTGCACCATGAAGTACAACCCCAAAGTGAACGACGAGCTGGCGGGCCTCGCCGGCTTCGCCGCCGCCCACCCCTACCAGCCGCCCGAGACCGTGCAGGGGCTCCTGTCGGTCCTGGCCGATCTGGAACGATGGTTGTGCGAGCTGACCGGCATGTCGCGTTTCACGCTCCAGCCGGCTGCGGGGGCCCATGGCGAGCTGGCCGCCATGATGATCGCGCGCGCGTATTTCAAGGAGCGCCGTGACCCTGCGAGGCGCGAGGTGCTGGTGCCGGATTCCAGTCACGGCACCAACCCCGCGAGCGCCGCGCTGCTGGGATTCCGTGTGGTGGAGGTGAAGTCCAACGCCCGCGGCCGCGTGGACCTGGCGGATTTGAGTCGCAAGACGGGCCGCGCGAGCGCGTGCCTGATGCTGACGAATCCCAACACGCTGGGATTGTTCGAAGACGAGGTGAGCGAGATCTCGAAGCTCGTGCACGAGGCCGGGGCGCTCGCCTACTACGACGGCGCGAACATGAATGCGCTGCTCGGGCTTTGCCGGCCGGGGGACATGGGATTCGACATGCTGCACCTGAATCTGCACAAGACGTTCTCCACGCCTCACGGAGGCGGCGGCCCGGGGGCGGGCCCGGTGGGTGTCCGCAAGCACCTGGAGGCTTTTCTGCCGCGCCCGCTCCTCGTGAAGCAGGGCGATCAGGTGACCTTGGACGGCCTCCGGCCGTACGGGCCGCAGGGCCCGGAGGGCGCGCGGCCGCAGTCGATCGGCCGCCTCAAAGCATTCTATGGAAACGTCGGCATCCTCCTGCGCGCTTACGTTTATATCCGCGCGAACGGCCTGGCCGGTCTCGAGGAGGTGAGCCGGGACGCCATCTTGAGCGCCAACTACCTGAAGAAAATGCTCCGGGGTGTTTTCGACGACCCCTATCCGGGCCCGTGCATGCACGAGTTCGTGCTGTCCGCGCGCGAAGCGGCCGTGAAAGGCGTCCACGCGCTCGACATCGGCAAGCGGCTGCTCGACTTCGGCTTTTACGCGCCTACCGTCCACTTCCCACTTATCGTGCCCGAGGCGATCATGATCGAGCCCACCGAGACGGAGTCCCGCGAGACCCTCGAGCGCTTTGCCGAGGCCATGAAGCGAATCCAATCGGAGATCAAGTCTGAGCCCGAAACGGTGCGCACGGCCCCTCACAGCCTGCCGGTCCGGCGCATCGATGAGGTCGAAGCGGCGCGCAGGCCTCGCTTGACGGTCCGCGACCTCGAAGACGGCCCGGCGCCCGGCCTTAAGGCTCGCCCGGATTGCAGCGCGCGCGACCGTGCCGGCTCGCGGTCAAGCTAGGCGGGTTCGAGCGAGAAAGTCTCCCATGAGCGCGCCCGATTCTCTCGACGACGCCAACATCTGGCTGATGGTCGACAGCGGCTTTCAGCGCGCCGGCGTCATGATGGCCTTCGACGAGGTGCTCCTCAACCGCGCCGCGCGCGAGTTCTACGATCGGCCCCTCCTTCATCTCTACGGCTATTCCAAGCGAGCCGTCACGGTCGGGTATTCGCAAAGAATCGCATCGAACCCCGACATTGAAGCGTTCGTCAAGCAGGGGTACGACGTGACCCGGCGCCTGACGGGTGGGGGATGGGTCGAGCACGGCGAGGACCTTTGCTACGCCTTCGTGATTCCCAGCGGGCCGCTCGCCCCCCGGCGCACGCACAGCGCGTGGGCGGAGCTTTTTCACAAGGGCGTCGCGCACGCCTGCGAGCGGGCGGGCTTTAAGCTCACGCGCGTGCCGGAGGACGGTTTGCGGCGCGCCGCGGCGGGCCGCTGCTTTCGCGAGCCGGTCCCCGGGGACTTGCTGCGGGAGGGCGACAAGGTGGCCGGGTCGGCCGCCAAGCGCGTGCGCGGAGCGCTCCTTCATCAGGGCTCGATCCGTGTCAGCGCGCTGGCGCAGGGCCGCAAGGATTTCTTCCGGATCTTTGAGAAACTGCTCGCCGAGTTGCCACGCGCGTGGGGCGAGCTCTTCAGCGTGCGCTTTGCGCGCCGGTCCTTCACCATGGAAGAGGTCAAGGAAGCTTACTCGCTCGCGCGCTCGAAGTATAAGGACAAGAAATGGATTTACCGATGTTAGTGTGACGGGTACGGTGCCAGGTCAAAAGGTGCCAGGTCAGCTCATAGGAGAAATGACCTGGCACCTTTTGACCTGACCGATTGATGCAGAGGCTGAATGGGGCAGGGCTCTGGAGGTTAATAGGAACGGATCGTGGCACCGATGGATCGGGGGCCCGCTTCGGTTGGGCACCCCAAGTTAAAAGGAACGGATCGTGGATGAAAAACGTATTTTAGAGCCGCTCAACGGGCCGCAACGGGAAGCGGTGCTGTACCGCGGGGGCCCCCTGCTGGTGCTTGCCGGCGCGGGCAGCGGCAAGACGCGCGTGCTGACCCACCGCATTGCGGCGCTTGCGGCCGAGGGCGTTCCCACCTTCAATATCCTGGCCGTCACCTTTACGAACAAAGCTGCGGCGCAAATGCGCCAGCGCGTCCTCGGGCTTGTCAACCGGGAGGTCTGGGTCGCTACGTTCCACGCGACCTGCCTCGCCATACTGCGCGCCGAGGGTCGGGCCATCGGCCTTCCCGCTGCATTCAGCGTTTACGATGAGCAGGATGGTCTGGTTGTGCTGAAGGACTGCTGCGAGGAGCTTGGATTGAACGAGCGGCAGGTCCATCCCAAGGCCCTGCGGGAAGCCATCAGCCGCGCGAAAGATGAGCTCAAGGGACCCGACGATGTCCAGGTGCGCGAGTACTGGGATGAAGTGGTCGTCAAGGTGTACCGGCTCTATGAGAAGAAACTCGCCCAGTGCGGGGCCCTGGATTTCGGAGACTTGATTGCCAAAACGGTGGCGCTGTTCCTGGCGCCGGGAGACGTCTTGTCCCGTACCCAGGACCGTTTCAAACACGTGCTGATCGACGAGTACCAGGACGTGAACCACGCGCAGTACCGGTTCGTGTCTCTGCTGGCAAGCCGCAATCGCCAGCTCGCCGTGGTCGGGGACCCTGACCAGTCGATCTACGCCTGGCGGGGGGCGGACATCCGAAATATTCTGGACTTCCGGAAGGATTACCCGAACGCCAAGGTGGTGAAGCTCGAGCAAAACTACCGCTCCACGGCCACGATTCTTGCGGCTGCCAACGCGCTCATCCGCAACAACCCCGACCGCGTGCACAAGGAGCTTTGGAGCGAGCTTGGGGAGGGCGAAGCGATCGATTTGTACGAGGCGCGCGACGAGGCCGACGAGGCGCGCGGCATCGTCGAGCAGGTTCGAAGCTATCGCGCGGGCGGCTTGTCGCTTCGCGACATGGCGGTGTTTTACCGCGTGCACGCGCAGTCGCGCGTGCTCGAGGATCTTTTGATTCGCGAGCGCATTCCTTATCAGATGATCGGAGACATGCGCTTTTACGACCGCCGCGAGGTGAAGGACGTGATCAGTTACCTGCGCTTGCTGGTCTTTGAGCGCGACGAAGTGAGTTTCAAGCGGGTTCTCAACGTGCCCGCGCGGGGCCTCGGCGAGAAGGCGCTTGCCGCGATCGAGCGCGCGGCGCGCGAGCGGGGGGGAGACTGGGCTCGGGCGCTGGCCGATGCCGCCGCGATCGGCGGTTTGAGCGAGCGGGCCCGCCGGGCTGCGGCCGCGTTCGGCCACATGGTCCTCGCGTTGCGCAAGCGCGCCGAGGAGGTGGCGGCGAGCGAGCTTTTGGGGGAGCTTCTGGCCGAGACCGGGTATCTGGCGGCCCTCGAGCGGGAAGGCACCCTCGAGAGCAAGGTTCGCGCCCAGAACGTGCGGGAGTTGGCGAGCGCTTTGCAGGAGTTTGAAGCCGACTCGGCTGAGCCGCGCGGCGCTCCTCCGGCCCTATCGGGCCGCAGGCCCGGAGGGCTCCTTCAGTTCCTTGAGTCCGTCAGTCTCCAGACGGAGATGGACCGATGGTCCCCTGAGGAGGCGCGCCTGACGCTCATGACGCTTCACATGGCCAAGGGCCTGGAGTTTCCGATCGTATTCCTCGCTGGCCTGGAAGAAGAGCTCTTCCCGCACTCGAGCGCCATGGCGGCGGGACGCGATGAGCTTGCGGAGGAACGAAGGCTTTGCTACGTAGGCATCACCCGGGCGAAGCAAAAACTTCACGTGAGCTTTGCCAACGCGCGCCGGCTCTACGGGACACGCATGTACAATCTGCCTTCCCGGTTTCTCAACGAGATTCCCGCAAGCCTCTACCGTTACGTGGGGCACGCGGAGGGCGGGGCGGACGGGGAGACACGTTTTGAAGAAGATGAGGTGTTCGACTATGGGGACGGCGCGCTCTAAGTCGGCTTCCAGGGGAACCTGGCAGGCCTTGTACGGAACGATTCGCCGCCTGCGCGCTCCGGGGGGCTGCCCCTGGGATCGCGCGCAAACGCTCCGCTCATTGCGCCTCAAGGTGGTCGAGGAGGCCTACGAGCTTCTCGAGGCCCTGAGCGACAGAGATCGCGCGCACATTCGTGAGGAGCTGGGCGACGTGCAGGCCTTGGTCATGATGCTGGCCGTGATCGCCGAAGAGAAGGGCATTCTCAAGCGCTCCGCGTGGCTCAGCGAGGTCGTCTCCAAACTGCGGCGCCGTCACCCCCATGTCTTCTCAGGCAAGCGCGCCCGCACGGCGGGGGAAGCGTTGGCCCACTGGGAGGCGGCCAAGGTCCGGGAGCGCTCGCACGAGCGCTCGGTGCTGCAAGGTCTTCGGTTTCGCTACCCGCAACTTCTCCTGGCGCAGAAGATGCAGCGGCGCGTCTCGCGCGTCGGCTTCGACTGGCCTTCCGAGCGTGGGGTCCTGCTCAAGGTGCGCGAGGAGCTTGGCGAACTGGAGCGCGCCCTCGCCGGCGGTCGGCGCCGGGAGGTCCAGGAGGAAATGGGGGATCTTCTGTTCAGCGCGGTGAATCTCGCCCGCAAGCTCGACCTGGATGCGGAGACGACGCTGCGGGACGCGAACGCGAAGTTCAAGAGGCGTTTTCAGGCCCTGGAGCGCGCCGTCTTCCGGGACGGCCACAAGGTCCAAGACCTGAGCCTCCCCGCTCTCGACCGCTACTGGGACGCCGTGCGCTAACCCTGATTGCCGGGAAGTTCCCACCAAAATATGATATGATACTCAGTTTATGGCGTCACATCCCTTGTCAGATGAAGCACTTACACGTGCCAGGGCCTATCAGCGGGAGCGCCATCTCCTGTTTTTCTCCCGCCAGGTTCTCTCGGCTGCGCTCTTAGCGATTCTCCTGGGCACGGGATTGTCCGTTTTGTTTCGAGACTGGGCGGTGGGGCTCACCGCCGGCGCGGGCGCGCAGGTGTTCCTGTATCTGGCGTTCTTTTCCCTGTTCTCCTTCGCGTTCGAGTGGCCGTTTTCGTATCTTGCCGGCTACCGTTTGGAGAAGCGCTACGGCTTGTCCAACGAAACTCGGGCGTCCTGGCTGTGGCGCTCCGCGAAGAAAAACCTGCTTGCCTTCGGCTTCGGCGCGCTCACGGTGGAGGCTTTTTATTTTCTGATTCGCAGCCACGGCCCACGGTGGTGGATTTACGCGTGGGGCTTCTGGATCCTGCTCGCGCTGGCGGTGGGGCGGCTGCTGCCCGTTCTGATCGTGCCCATTTTTTACCGATACAAGCCGATCGAGGAGGGCCCGGTTCGCGAGCGCATCTTGCAGCTGACAGCAGGCTATGGGCTCCCCATCGAAAATGTCTACGGCTTAAACCTGAGCAAGACCACCAAGAAGGCCAACGCTGCATTCCTGGGCTTTGGAGGCGCGAAGCGCGTGGTGCTGAGTGACACCCTGCTTGACCATTTCGACCCCGACGAGATCGAGGTGATCGTGGCTCACGAGGTGGGCCATTACAAGTTGCGCCATCTGTGGAAGCACCTCGCGTTCTCGGCTCTGGCTTCGCTGGCGGCGTTCTGGGGGGCGCAGCGGGTGTTGGCCTGGGGCGCCACGCGCTTCGGGCTTCTGGGGTTGCCAGATCCCGCCAACTTTCCGCTGGTGGGGCTGGTGCTTTTGGCGTTCGGGCTCGCCTGGATGCCGGTGGAGAACGGCTTTTCACGCCGCCTTGAGCGGGCCGCGGACCGCTTCGCGCTCGCCGTGACCGGCCGCACGGAGGCGTTCATCAGGGGCATGGAGAAGCTGGCGCGCGTGAACTTGGCGGACCCGCAGCCGCATCCGCTGGTGGAGTTTTTCCTGCACTCGCACCCTGCCATTGCCAAGCGGATTGCCTGGGCGCGCGCAAGTGCCGCCGGCGCAGCGGGGAAGCCCGGTGGCGGCGGACGACCTGCGTTGGCGCTCGTTGTGGCAGCGCTCGCCGGAACGTTGGCTTTCGGGTTTCTCGCGGGATTCGGTTGCGCGGAGCAGGGCGCGAACGCCCTCTCGGCTTTGGCTGTGGAAGGGGAGGGAGCCTCGGTCGAGCGGCTCAACGCAGCTGGAGCCCGACATCTCGACCAGGGGGAGTTTGTGCAGGCCATCCGGGCCTTCGAGCAGGCGCTGGCCCAGGATCCGCAGGACCCCGTGTTGCGTGAGAACCTGGGCACTGCTTATGCGCGGTACGGCGAGAGCGTCTTGAACGAAGGGCATCTCGAACTCGCGCAGGAGGCGTTTACGGACGCGATTGAGGTCTCCCCGCATCCCGATCAGGCCCGCAGGCACGCCACGGTGGCGCTTCACAATTACGGCGCGAAGCTTTTTTCCGAGAAGCAGTGGAAGGCCGCCAAGGGAGCCCTGCTGGCTTCCATCGGATACGGGACGCCCCACGCGAATACGTTGGAGATCGTGGCGGACTTGTTCTACCAGGAGCAGGATCTTAAGAGCGCGCAGGAATACTACAACCGGGCGAAAGCCATAGCTCCCTCGGAGGCGCTCTCGACGAAGCTCGCGCGCCTGGCGCGGGAGCTTCCCGTCGAGAGCAAGTTCAAGGATTATCCCGCGGAGCACTTCATCATCCGCTACAACCGGGACGGTGCGGAAGTGAACTACGCCACCGGCTATGCCATCCGCGAACTCTTGCGCTCGGCTCACCGGGCCGTGGGCAACGACTTTCTGGACCGGCCCGACGCCAAGATCCCGGTGATTCTCTACACCGAAGAGGAGTATCGCAAGGTGCGGGACACCCCGCACTGGTCGGCCGGCTTTTTTGACGGAAAGATCCGGCTGCCGGCGTTCGGAAAGGGTAAGGACGATCTCGAGCTGAAGCGCACCCTATACCACGAGCTCACTCACGCGTTCATCTTCGAGCGGGTGGGCGAGCAGGTGCCCACCTGGCTGAGCGAAGGCCTGGCGGTCTACGAGGAAAACAAGGTCAAGCCCCTGAACGTGTCGATCGTGGAGCGGGCGCAGAAGTCGGGGGCCCTGCTTTCTCTGTCGAC
>CAZPNG010000068.1:0-5354 GCA_964587845.1 uncultured bacterium
GTCGGTGACCACCATCCCTCCCTCCCCCGTGGTGAGAATTTTGCTCGAAAAAAAGCTGAAGACAGCAGCGTCCGCGAGCGTTCCCGCGCGCCTGCCTTTATACAAAGCTCCGTGGGCTTGCGCGGCATCTTCCAGAACAAACAATCCATGCTTACGCGCCACGGTGAGGATCGGATCCATATCCGCTGGATGTCCATACAGATGAACGGCAATGATCCCTTTGGTTCGAGCAGTGATTTTCGAGGCGATCAAGGAAGGGTCCAGATTCCAAGTCTCCGGATCCGAATCGACAAATACCGGGCGCGCCCCACAATAAGCCACGGCATTTGCACAGGACACATACGTCAGCGTGGGGACAATCACTTCGTCTCCCAGGCCGACGCCGAGCGCCAATAACGCCATGTGCAAGGCTGCGGTCCCACTCGAGCATGAAACGGCGTGTGGGGCGCCGCAAAAATCCGCGAAGGCTTCCTCGAATCGCTTGAGGTAGGGGCCGCGCGAGGAAATCCACGTGGATTCCATGCATTCCATCACGTACTTTTTTTCGTTGCCGACAAGGGCGGGTGCGCCGACTGGAATGATGCGTCTTTTTTCCGGCAATGCGTTCACCTCAGAACGTGCGGGCGCAGCAGAGGGTTGACACGGCACCTGCACCGTTTTTTAGCTGGAATGTGAGGGTGATGTGTCTTTGGAAGTTATTTTACAAGATGAGGATAGCTCTGTCCACACTTGAGACTCTTCCGAGAAACGTGCTCTTCGCGCAGCATTTCTTCAAAGTGCTTCTTCGCAAACTCATAGAGGTCCAGGTCGACTTCATTGTGGGCTTCGATGGCGCCCAACGCCTCGCGTGGGATTTCATCGAGTCCCGGACGGTTCGCACCGACATTGCGCATCTCGTAAGACACGTTCGTCCAACCGAGGCATCTTTGAAACAACGCGAGGGACTCATCGAAGCGCTCCGTCAAGCCGACAGCAACAAAGTGGTCTCGGATATTTTGCTTGGCGAGCTCGAGGATTCGGCGTGTGACGGAGCCGCACGCAGCCCCAGCATCGTCACCATGAGCGCCGGCGAGTTCCCGAGTCTGATCGTTGGCGAGCTCAAGGGACAGGTCGCTTGAGGCGTAGTCTTCCAAGGTCATGCGCCGCGACGTGACCGCCTCGTGCAAATAGTGGCCGGGCGAGCGCGCCACGTGGTAATAGTGGGACACGATCCGATCCACCGGGTGCCGGAGCATGGTCATGTAAGCGGCGGGCCGGCCAAGGTGCCGATGCAGGCCGAACCACATATGCCCCGCGATACAGCGCACGCGCCGGCGCGCTTCGGGCGCCAGACCCTCCCATGCTCTCTCGGGAACCGTCACGTGTTCGATCCCCACCGCAAACAGCGCATCGCCAGGATACTCCCGCTCCAGAATTGAAAGCAGCGTGGAGCCCCCGGTCTTGGGCAAATGCTGGAAAATCAGAATTTCGTCAGCATGCTCGCCTGAACGAAGAGCTCTGACAGTCGGGTTCATAAAGCGCCCCCGGGTGATAAATGTATTTTATTCTACAACGCGTCGAGTATCATAGTCGAGGATAAACCCACGCATGAAAGCCACGATTGCCATCTGTACCCATCAGGGTGCACGGCGCATTCTGCCGACGCTTGCAGCAGTCGATCAGGCGCTGCCTCTGGCACTCGATCGTCACGACATCGACGTGCTCGTGGTCGCCAATGCCTGCCGCGATGAGACCCTTCGCACAGCGGAAAACTTCTTTCAAACAAGCGCGTTTGCGCCCCGCTACCGAATCGTCGAGGAATCGCGCCTCGGACTCACCCTGGCCCGGGCCCGGGCGTTGGATGAAAGCAATGGCGACGCGGTGATCTTCTGCGACGACGACGTGGAGCCGCACCCCCAGGCCCTGCGCCGCATGGCCGACACGGCGGCCTGCCAGCCCCATCTCGGCGGAGGCGGCGGGGTGATTCACGCCCGCCTGCCGGAATTGGCCTCGTGGCCCGAGTGGCTGGATGAGCGTCTGAGACTGTATCTGGCCGTTCGCGAGAACGGTTCCTGCGATGCCTTGGAAATTACACCCACCCAAAACGGCGCTTTCTTTCCGTTTGGCGCGTTCTCCTGGTGGAGGAGAAACCGGCTCGAGCCGTGGCGGGAGGCAGTGCGCCGGGAGTCCTTCCACTTGGATCGGCACGGACGGGACCTGTGGTCGGCCGGGGACACGGAGATGATCCACACCGTCTTGGAATCCGGCGCTCCCCTGAAGTTTGACCCCGCGATCGAGGCCTGGCACCGCATCCCCGCTCGACGCCTGACGGAGGCCTACATGGCGCGCTTGATGTATTGGATCGGGCGCAGTCTCGAGCGCCTGACCAACCGCAGGAGCCCGGACGCCTGGCGCGGGGCCGCGCGACGTGTTCTGAGCGGAGTCCTCAAAAGCCCCCGCGCCACCCTGGGGCGCGCTCTGGGGCTTGCGTTCACTCTCGATCACAAGCTCGCTTGCCGCTCGAGCCGTGTTGGGAATGTACGGGACTTCATGCTGGGCTGCGAAGAGCTGGGCGCGGCGGAGGAGCGGCTCCTCAAGGTCCTCCAACCCTGGAGGCACTGACACGATGCGCCCCAAGATTCGCGTGTTGTTCGTCTCCCACTCGGGCCACTGGGGCGGCGCCCAAAAGTGTCTCTTTCTGCTCCTCGAAGCGCTTGATCGTTCCCGCTTTGACCCCCTCGTGGTTGTGCCCCAAGAGGGAGACTTCGCAGCCAAGGCGCGCTCGCTTGGAATCTCAACTCGGATCCTTCCCCTGGAGTGGCTGGCTGTGCCGGCCGGCTTGCGCGCCGAGCTGGCACCAAAATATCGGGAGGAGCTGGCCGCCAGAACTCTGGGTCTTTGCGAGCTCCTGCTCCAGCAGAAAGTCGACGTGGTTTTCACCAACACCGCCGTCGTGGCGGAGGGCGCGCTGGCCGCCACGCTGTGCGGCCTCCCGCACGTCTGGTACGTCCTGGAGCTGCTGAGCCAAGACCCCGACCTCGAGCCGCTTATCGCTCTTCCCCTCCTGTACGCGTTCATGGACCGCTTCTCAAACCGGCTCGTGGCCATGTCGCAGGCCGTGGAGCGCGAGCTCTCGCAATTCTTGCCAAGTTCCAAGCTCACCGTCATCCGGCCCGGCCTCGCTGCGGGAACGCCGCCGGCAGCGGTTCGCGGCTCGGGACCGCTGATCGGTTTCGTGGGAGCTTTTTCGAAACGCAAGGGCGTCCTCAACCTCGTCGATGCGGCGCCGGCCGTCCTCGCGCGCCAGCCGCGGGCACGTTTCATTCTGTTGGGGATGGACTGCGGCACGCTGGCCGACGTGCGCGACAGGATCATGGCTTTGGGATTGGAATCCGCGTTTGAAATCCTCCCCTTCCGCCCCGATCCCTCTGAGGTGTTCGCAACAATGGACCTACTTGTCGTCCCTTCGACGGCCGAACCCTTCGGGCTCGTGATCCTCGAGGCCATGGCGGCTGCCAAGCCCGTGGTCGCTACACGGTCCGGGGGCCCACAGGAGATCATCGAAGACGGCTGCACCGGATTACTGGTGCAACCCAATGACCCGCGAGAGCTCGCCCGAGCCATCTCGCAGCTTCTGGATGACCCCGAAACAATGAAAAGGATGGGCACCCTCGGCGCCAGACAGCTGACCGAGAGGTTTCGGCAAGACGCCTACGCCCGCGCGTTTGAATCGATCTTCGAGGAGACCGCCTCCAGGGCGCGGCGCCGTGAATCATTCAGCGGCGCAAGCTTGCGGGCCCTGGACGAGTTCGCCCAAGCGATCGAGACCGCACCGTCCGCCGCGACGGCTTCAGAAGGACCGAATCAGGAGGTAACAAGCGCCCGAGAGGGCGGCTGAGACGGGAAGCGTGAGCGCCCAAGCGGCCGCGATGTGCCGCACGGTCCGCCAGTCCGCGCGCCCGCCGGTGAGGCCGATCCCGAAAAGGGCGCCGCAAGAGACGTGAGTCGTTGAAACCGGCAAGCCCCAGCGCGAGGCCGCGATCACAAGAATTGCCGTGATGAAGTTGGCCGCCAGGCCCTGCCCACGGTCCATGGTCGTGATGCGCTGGGACATCGTTTCGGCAACCCGGCGCGCCCCGGTCAGGCCGCCCAAAGCCATGGCGAGACCCACTCCCCAGACGATGGCCGGCATCCCCAGGCCCCCCGCCAAAGCAGCCAGCCCCACGATTTTGGGAGTGTCGTTCAATCCCCGCGCAAAGCTCACCGCGCAGGCTGAGACCGCGTGTGCAGCATCCAGAACTTTCTCAACCGGGACTCCCACCACGCGCCTCTCGTCCACTCGCGCAGCCTGAGCGTCACACGTAGACTGATTGGCAACGAGAACCCCGTACGTTGGCCCGTCGAGCGCCGAGGCGGCTCCCGCCGGGCTTAACGCAAGCTCGCGGACCGGCGCCTCATTTGGGACCACGCACACACAGGCGGTGCCGTCCAGGCCCGCTCCCCTCGCCAACCGCCGAACAGTCAAACATCCGACGGCCGTCAGCCCCGCCGCCAAGACAGGACTCACCACCAGCGGCAGGAGAAAAGATTTTCCCAACGTGTGCAAGCCCAACGGACCCGACGCCGCGGCCAAGCCGCCGCCGACCAGCGCGCCGGTCAGCGCGTGTGTCGTGGAGATGGGCATTCCCAGGCGCGCGCACACCAGCACCACCAGACCCGCGCTCAAGATCACAGCGGCGGCAAACAAAGGATCGCGCGTGAGCGCATCCGGGACCACGCCGCGCCCGCTGAAGACGACCATGAGCTTGGAAGCCACAAAAATAGCTGCCAGTGACCCTGCAAAGGTGGAGGCGGTCGCAAGATAAAGGGCGCGCCGGTAGGAAGTCGTCTTGCTGCCAAACAGGGTCGCCACACCCTTAAAGGTGTCGTTGGCCCCGTTGGCAAACCCAGTGAGGAGGGCGAGACTTAAGACAAGGAAGGCGCACGGCATGGCACGTTGGTCCTATATTCCGCGTCAACCTCAAATGGTCGGGGCGGCGGGATTCGAACCTGCGACCCCCTGCTCCCAAAGCAGGTGCTCTAGCCAGGCTGAGCTACGCCCCGGGCTTCGTAAGTTTTGGCCGGATTATGGATTAGAAGGGCTGTCTTATCAACTGGTTTCTTGAAAACCGCGTTTGTGAAGGGCCCTGGAGACGTTCTTGTGACCCAACAAACGGGGTAGGTCCAATCTCAGCAATTATTTCAACTCGTTTTCGCATAGAACTTATCTAGATCAACAGCCTTCAAAAGTTCTCCAATATTGCGTTTAGGATGATAATAGGTCTCCCATGCCCGTCTCGCATTATTTCCTATCTTCTCCTTTCGACCGGGATTGG
>CAZPNG010000069.1:0-4470 GCA_964587845.1 uncultured bacterium
GACGCCCATGCCGTCATTGATGTAGATGCG
The DNA here is from genome assembly GCA_964587845.1 of uncultured bacterium. Classification (GTDB taxonomy): domain Bacteria; phylum Omnitrophota; class Omnitrophia; order Omnitrophales; family CAZPNG01; genus CAZPNG01. Next base: position 31 of record CAZPNG010000069.1, read on the forward strand.
GTTTTCGCTCACCGAAACGGGCGTGACGTACACCAGCCCACCCCACAGCCGTTCGCGCTGCTCAGTGCGGTACGCGACCTTTACGATGTCGAGGTCCTGGTCCCCGTCCACGTCGACCAGCAAGATGGCCCGCGTGACGTCTTGGGCGGCAGGAAGGCGCCGTACCGTTTCATTGCGGAACCGGCCCGTTTGATCGTTGAGAAAGAGAAGGTCTTGAGCGCCTTGCTGAATGCCGGCGGCCTCGGAGAAGGTGCCCTGGGTGCCGACCACGAGGTCCGGAAAGCCGTCCGAGTTGAGGTCGCCCGCTGCGGCGCAGAGCGCCACCGTGCGAACGCCGGGCAGGTTTTCGTGGCAGGGCACGCACAAAGGAACAGCCGCTCCCCAAGCCGCCCGCGCTGCCGCCAGCGGCAGGATCCCTGCCAGAACCCACGGTGTGATGCGCCTTAACAACGGCATCTTGCTGTCCTCACGTCCCTGATCGGAGCAAGGTGGTGTAACAGCTCGCCCGCTGCCCAAGAGCTTCCGAATGAGATCGGTCGAGCCTTCTCACGCGCGGGGCGAGAAAAGATTTTTTACACCCTCTAAAATATCGCATATAATGACGGCAGTGTCAATTCGACACAAAGCATAACCCATTTAAGTATCGGAATTTATGTCAAAATCTGAACCTGGCCGAGCCCCCACCCTTGCAGAGCTAGCCGCGCGCGTCGGCGGCGCCCTCAGTGGCGACGGGGCGACTGAAATCACCGCAATTTCGACACGCGAAGCTCCCCTGCCCGGTTCCATCGTCTTCGTGACCGAGGAAAAGGCCCTGCGCGAGCTTGAGAGCTCAGTCGTGGCGGCCGTGATCGTGCCCGAGGCCCTGACAGCTTCCTCAAAGCCCCTCCTGCGCGTTCGGCACCCCAAACTCGCCTGGGCCATGCTGCTTGGGGTGTTTTTCCCGAAGCGATCCTGGCAGCCCAGCATTTCGCCGCGCGCGCATGTGTCCACAAGCGCCAAGATCGCCGAAGGGGTGTGCGTCGAGGATTTTGCCTACATCGGAGAGCGCGTGACGGTCGGCAAGGGGACAGTCATCCGCGCCCACGTCTACGTGGACGATGACGCCTCGATCGGCGAGGGCGCACTCCTGCACCCGCACGTCATGATCTATGATCAAAGCTCCATTGGAAACCGCGTGATCCTACACGCCGGCTGTGTCGTGGGGGCCGACGGGTTCGGCTACGTCTTCACGGGGCGGGAGCAACTGAAAGTTCCGCAGGTCGGCCGCGTGGTGATCGAAGACGACTGTGAGATCGGCGCCAATACCACGATCGATCGCGCCACGTTTGGAGAAACCCGCATCCGGCGAGGCGCCAAGCTCGACAACCTCGTGCAAGTGGCCCACAACGTGGACATCGGCGAGCACACCGTGATTTGCGCTCAGGTCGGCGTTTCCGGAAGCTCCAAGATCGGTTCCGGAGTGACACTGGCGGGCCAGGTGGGCTTGGGAGATCACGTGGAGATCGGTGATGGCGTCATCGTGGGGGCCCAGGCCGGGCTGCCCACCGGCAAGAAGGTCCCCCCGGGCGCCATCCTGCTGGGTTCTCCGGCCCGCCCCATCGAGCAAACCAAGAAGCAGGTCGCCGCCCAGTTGCGTTCGGCTCAGATGTTCAAGGGCCTGCAAGACCTCAAGCGCCGGGTCGCGGAGCTTGAGCGCGACCTCGCCCTGGCAAAAAATCTCCCCAAATAGACAATTCTAACGTCTCCGCGAGCGGGGCTGTGCAAGACACGCCCTGGGATAGATCGTCATTGCGAGGAAGGCTGGACACACTTCTCCCCAGCCTGACGAAGCAATCTCAGAGATTGCTTCGCTCGCGGCTCGCTGTGGCTCGCTCGCAATGACCCGGTCCACGAGTCAACAAGCCGAGCGTCCCCGAGGGCGCGTCTTGCGTAGCCCCGGCTTGGAGGGCCAATCCCCTAGGATTTTCGGTTGATTAAGCTGAGGAACTCGGCGCGGCTGCGCTCGTCGCGCCGGAAGGTGCCGAGCATGGAGCTTGTGACGAAGAGCGCGTTGTTCTTCTCCACGCCCCGCATGGCCATGCATAGGTGCAGGGCCTCGATCACCACGGCCACGCCCTTGGGCGCCAAAAGTTCCATGAGAGAGTCCGCAATCTGGCAGGTCAGCCGCTCTTGAAGCTGGAGCCGGCGCGCGAACACTTCCACTATCCGGGGAATCTTGGAGAGCCCGATCACCTTGCCGTCGGGCAGGTAGGCCACATGGCATTTGCCGTAAAACGGCAGCAGGTGGTGCTCGCAAAGGCTGAAGATTTCGACGTCCTTAAGCACCACCATCTCATCGTAGGACTCCGTGAAGATCGCCCCGTTCACCACCGAGGCGACGTCCTTGTGGTAGCCGCTCGTGAGGTACTTCAAGCTTGCCTCGACCCGCTCGGGCGTCTCGCGCAAGCCCTCGCGCGAGGAGTCCTCCCCGAGAAGCTCGAGCTGCGCGCGCACCAAGTCTGCGAGGGTCTCACGAGTGACCGTTTGCATGGGAGGGGGATTATACCAGAAAACCCACAAAGGGGGCAGCCCCCTTTTGGGTAAAAAGGGGGCTGCCCCCTTTGTGGGTTTTCTAGGAGTAAGCGGTGGGCTTGCCTTGGGCCGTGAGTTCCTGGACAACCTCTTCGCTGAGCTTGTACAGGAAGTCCTTGTCGATAAAGTAGCGCTCGAAGTGGTCTACCCCGTAAGGTTCCTTGAGCCCGTGGTATCGCCTCAAGGATTTCTTCGCTTCCTCGATGTAGGCCCGCTGGCGCGCAAGCGGAAAGCGGGCGTCCGTGAGACTGTTCAACAGAAAAGCGCAGTAGTAGATCTCGGAATGAACGGTGTGCGGATTCATTTCCAGGGCCAGCCGGTAGATGTTGCCCGCCTTGTCAAACTCTCCGGAGGCTGAGAAAATGCGGCCGGATTCCCAGTAGTTCACGGGATCATAGGGGTTGAGGCGGATGGCCTCCAGATAGTTTTGTAAGGCCTTCTCGCTCGCCCAGTTCGGCTGCCGGCCCGCCTGAAAGGCCACCCTTTTGTAGAAGCGGCCCAAGGCCCGATGGGTCGAAGGATTGAGAGCGTCCATTTCAACCGCGCGCTCAAGGACTGCCGCCCGCTTGGCCTGCTCCCCCCAGCGCACCAGGAACTCCGCCGCCGCAGCCCGGATGGGAACGAGCTCTGCGAGGACAAAAGCAACCGCCAAGACGATCGCAGCAGGTCTTGCAGCTCCCTTCGGAAGGAAGACCCTCAGACTGCCTGCCCCACGCGGGCTCGGCCGGCCTTCCTGGCGCCAGATCTCGAGCAAGCGGGCCCAGAGAACCACCACAACAAAGAAAAGCACCATGATGGGCCGCACCCTCAAGGCCATCGTATACAGTCCGTGCAGGACCGTCGACAACGCCGCGCACAGGAATCCCACCCCGAGAAAATAAACGTCGGCCCTGCGCTTCGGCAGGGTCAGGACCCGGAGCAGGCCCGCGCCCAGCAGGAGCGCCACCCCTGCAATCACGGGCGCCGCCGCAAGGCCCATCTCAGACAGCAGCTCGACAGGATCGCACTCCGCCGTGCTCACAAAGACCGTACTCAGCAATCCCGCCGGCTTGTAAGGGCGGAACACATACCCAAACGTCCCCAACCCGGTGCCGAAAGCAATCTGGCGCAGGGCATGCCGAAAAGCAGCCGTGATGATGAGCCACCTGCCGCCGACCCCTGCGTCCTGAGGATTGCTCAAGGTGGCCATCTCGCGCACCACAACCTGCGGACCGATCCAGAAGAAAAACCCGGCCCCCGCAGCGACGAACAACGCAATCAAGATCCAATGAGCCGCCCTCCGGTCGTAGAGAAACGCCAGGATAGCGAACAGAAACAAGGACGCGAGACTGATGAGAATGCCCCCCCTGGAGTTTGCGAAAATGAGCGAGAGCCAGATCACCAGGGTGGTCACGAAAAAAAGAGCAAGTTCGCCGTCCAGAAGCTTCGAGAGTCCGGAACCGGAGGACTGCGGCCCCGGCAAGGTCCTACGAAGCGCGTAGAGGCGGGCGTAGAGCATCGCCAGCGCGATCGGCATGAGGAGGTTCACGCAGGCGGCATAGGAATTGTTGTTCACGAACGTGGCGAAGGAGCTGTCCGTCAGGTTGGGCAGGGCCATGAAGAGCAGCCGATGCCGAAGCCCGAGGAAATACTGCAACAGTCCCACGGAAGCCAGAACCAGCGCGGACACCACGAGAAGCCAGGCCAAGCGCTCGATCCGTACAAAGTGGGTCGCTCTCTGGTAAAGAACCCAAGCCACCGCGAGGGCAGCCAGAATCTGAACCGCCGCCTCCCGCGTCTCGAACGGCACCGCAGTCCTGAAACCGAGGGCAAGATCGGGCCATGCGGCGCCCGCAAGTTGGGCAAGCGCAATCGCCAACACCCAGATGG
>CAZPNG010000070.1:0-9321 GCA_964587845.1 uncultured bacterium
ATCGGCCAAGCGCACGTCTTTATTGATCTGTCGTACGAGCGCTTCAGAGCTCGAAAACCTGCGTTCCTGCCTCAGCTGTCTCACAAAGAGCACCCGCACCCTCCCGGCGCGGACTCGCTCTGAACATCTCAGCAGATGCAACTCCAGGACCCTGGGCCCCCGGCCGCCGTAAAAGGTGGGCCGGGTGCCAAGGTTCACCACTGCCCGCCGCGCGAGCCCGAGCCGAATCACCTCAAAATCCCGAACGCCTCGGCAAACCGGCCTCTCGCGCACCTCGAGAAGCTCGGCCCAGACGGCATAAACTCCCGGCGGCGGAAGAACCTCGCTCTCGACGTCCAGGTTCAGCGTCGGGAACCCCAGGGACCGGCCCCGTCCATCCCCCGCCACGGGTGTCCCAAGCACGTCATAAGGCCGCCCCAGAAGATGACGAACGGCCGCCAGGTCGCCGGATTCAACCAGCCTCCGAGCCCAGGTGCTGCTGATCGACCGGCGCCCCTTGCCCACGAGATGGACCACCCCAATGCGGAACCCGAAGCGGCCCGCCAGGGTTTTCATCCGGGCGGGCGTGCCCATGCGCCGGTGCCCGAAACGGGCCGTCGAGCCCATCCACAATTCCTGCACGCCGAGCCGCTTGGCGAGCACCGTCTCGGCGAAGGCCTCGGGACTCAAACGCGAGAAGCGGCGCGTGAACGGCACGAGAAAACAGACCTCCACGCCGGCCCGGGCCAGCAGAAACAATCGGTGCTCCGTGCCCGACAAGAGCCTCACCGTGTGAGCCGGATCGAGCACCTTGCGGGGATGCTCCTCGAAGGTCAGCACCGCGGCTTTCGCGCCGAGGGCGCGCGCGCGCCGCCGCAAGGTGCTCAAAATCGCGCGATGGCCTCGATGCATGCCGTCGAACACGCCCACGGCCAGCACCAACCGGTCGGCGCCGGGGATGCGCGCCAGAGTTTTCGAGATGAGCATCTGAATTCAAAGAGCAACCACGGCGCAAGAGCGCTTGCGCGTGTGGCTGTGCACAAGGTCCCTGAACACACTCGCGCTGTCCAGCGCCTTGAGCGCGAGGGTATCCACGGCGTCCTCGAGCGTGAGAGAGCCGACGGCATGCCGGCACAGTGCCTTCAAGTGCGCGTAGGTGCCCAGGGCCTCGCCCAGATCATGGGCCAGCGTGCGAATGTAGGTTCCCCGCGAGACCGTCACATCGAAATCGATGAGCGGGGGGGCAAAGCGCCGCAGATTGAACGAGTACACGGTCACGCGCCGGCTGGCGCGCTCCACTTCTATGCCCGCAAGATGCAGTTCATAAAGCCGCTTGCCCTTGTACTTCAGGGCGGAGCGCATGGGGGGCACCTGGCCGATCTCGCCGCGAAAACGCTCGATCGCGCACTCGACGTGCGCGAGGGTGACATGCTCCCAGGGCTTTTGGCCCGTCACGGCCCCGTCCAGGTCCTGCGTGTCGGTCATCTTCCCGAGCTCAAGTGAGCCCACGTAAAACTTGGGCTGGTTCATGAAGTCCTGCGCGAGCTTTGTGAAGCGGCCCAGGAGGATGATCAACACCCCTGTGGCCATCGGGTCCAGGGTTCCCGTGTGCCCGACTTTCTTTTCATGAAACCGTTTCTTGATCAAGTTGCAGACGTCGAAGGACGTCCACGCAACCGGCTTGTTGACCACCAGCAATCCATCCATCAGCTCTTCTCCATCTCTTCGATCACTTTCAAGATGCGCTCGCGCGCCTGATCCAGCGTGCCTAGAATCGTGCAGCCCGCCGCCTTGGCGTGGCCGCCGCCGCCGAAACGTTGCGCGACGCGGTTGACGTCCCAGGCGCCCTTCGCGCGAAAGGAGACCTGGACCTCCCCTTCCGCCTCCGTCATCAAAAAGCACACGCGCACGCCCCTGAGGTAGCGCGGGAAATCAATGAAGCCCTCCACATCCTCGGGCCCGGTGCCCGTCTCGGAGAAATCCTGCTGCCTGACCCAGACCCAGGCCGTCGTGCCGTCGGGGGTCGTGGAAACTCGCTCCAAGAGCCGCGCGTAGAGCTTCAGGCGCCCGAGGCCGTAGGACTCGAGCATCCTTTCGTTGAGCTTTCCAAGCTCCAAGCCGGCGTCGATCAGCTCGGAGGCCAGCCGGTGGCTTGCGGCCGTCGTGTTGCTATACCGAAAGGAACCCGTGTCCGTAGCCAAAGAAATGTAGATCGCCGCGGCGGCGCGCCGATCGACGGCCACGCCGGCGGTTTTGAAAAGCGTGTACACGATTTCGCCCGCCGCAGCCGCTGCGGGACGCACCAGGTTATGGGTCCCGAAGGAGGTGTTACTGATGTGATGATCGATATTGAAAACCACGGTCTTCGGACCCACCACCTGCTGCACGCTGCCCACCCGGGCGAGTGAGGGCGAGTCCAGCACCACCAGCGCGTCGCACGGCCGCGCGTCGCCCGCGTCCATGCACTTCCAGGACGCCGCATCCTCGAGAAAAGCGTAGCGGTCCGGCATCGGGTCCTGGCAAAGCACCTGAACGTCTTTGCCGAGCGCCTCGAGCAGCGAACGCATGGCTAGGGCGCTCCCCACCGAGTCGCCTTCCGGCCGCACGTGAGACGTCACGAGGAACCGTGTGAGGGGGCGGATCGCCGTGAGGATCTCGCGCTCAGTCGCCACGCTTGCCGCGGCCGTGGGCCCGCTCCTGATCAAGGTCCTTTAAGATCCTGTCCACGCGCATCGCGGCCTCGAAGACGTTGTCCTGCAAAAACTGCAACTGGGGCGTGAGGCGCAACTTCAGGCGCCGACTGATTTCCCGCTGCAGGAACCCCCTCGCGTGCTCCAGGGCCGCGTGGGTGCCGGCCCGCTGAGCGTCCGTTCCCATGACGCTGTAATGCACCTTGGCGCACTTGAGGTCCTTCGTCATCTCCACCGCCACAATCGTGACAAAGCCCACGCGCGGGTCTTTGAGACGGGACACGATGAGGTCCCCGAGCTCATTCCTCAGCAGGTCCCCCACGCGATCCTGGCGGCTTCCCAACACGGCTAGACAAGCTCCAGCTTTTGCGCGATCAGCGTGACGTCCCGGCGCCGCTCGATGAAATCCAGCACGTGGTCCAGCACGCCGTTCAGCACGCGCCGGTCCTCGCCGACGGCCGCGATCCCAAGCTGGGCGCGCTGCCAAAGATCCTTGTCGCCCATTTCACAAATGGCCACGTTGAAGCGCTCCCGCAACATGTCCCGCAGGCTGCGCAGCACGAAGCGCTTCTCCTTGAGCGACTGCGCTCCGTCAATCAACAACTCCACCTCAAGGACACCGACAACCATTCTCTAAGAGCACCTAAAGCGTGGCGGCGAACTTCTCGACCTTGTAGGCCTCGAGAACGTCCCTCTCCTTCAAATCGTCGAAGTTCTCAAGCGCAATGCCGCACTCGTAACCTTCCTGCACCTCGCGCACGTCATCCTTGAAGCGGCGCAGCGACTTAAACCGCCCGTCATAGACCACGACGTCGTCCCGCACTAGGCGCACGCGGTGATTGCGCGCCACGACACCCTTGATGACGACGGCCCCGCCGATCGTGCCCACCTTAGACGAATGGAAAATTTTTCGCACCTCGATCCGGCCCTACACGGTCTCTTTCTCCTGGGGATCGAGGAGCCCTTGCATGGCTTTCTTGATGCTCTCCACGACGTCGAACAGAATATTGTAGTAGCGGACGTCGACCTTCTCTTTTTCGATGAGCGCTTCGGCCTTTTCGTTGGGCTTCACGTGGAAACCGATGACGACGGCATCCGAGGCCGCGGCCAGCATGACGTCCGACTCGTTGATGCCGCCCACCCCGCCGTGCAAAATGTTGATCTTGATGCCGAGTGTGCTCAACTTCTCAATCGCCTGGCGCAGCGCCTCCATCGACCCCTGCACGTCCGCCTTGATGATCAGCTTCAGCTCCTTGATCTCGCCCTTTTCAATCTTGTTGTGCAGGTCATCGAGGCGCAGGTGGCCGCGCAATTGACCGGTCAGGGTGCGCTCGCGCAACTGCATTTGATTGCGTTCGGCCAGCCGATGCGCCGCCTCCACATCGGTAAACACCTGGAAGGCGCAGCCCGGCTCCGGCACGCCGGTCAACCCCAGCACGCTCACCGCATGACCTGGAGGAACTTCCTTGACCGGTTTGCCCCGGTCGTTGTGCATCGCGCGGATCTTTCCGTAATGAGGCCCGCAGACCAACACGTCGCGAAGACTCAGCGTGCCGTTTTGAACGAGCACCGTCACTTCCGGACCCTTGTCACGCGAGAGCCGCGCTTCAATGACCGTGCCCTCCGCAGACTTCTTTGGATTGGCCTTCAGTTCCAGAACCTCCGCCTCCAGAAGCAACATCCCTAAAAGTTCGTCAATTCCCTTCCCGGTCTTGGCGGACACCTGCACCATGATGACCTTGCCGCCCCACTCTTCGGCCATCAGGTCCAGCTTTTGAAGCTGGGCCCTCACGCGCTCGGGCTTGGAAGCCGGCAGGTCGGACTTGTTGATGGCCACCACGATCGGAACGCGCGCCGCCCGGGCGTGGTCGATCGCCTCCACGGTCTGCGGCATGACGCCGTCATCGGCCGCTACGACCAACACCACGATATCCGTCACATTGGCTCCTCGAGCCCGCATCGAGGTAAAGGCCTCGTGGCCGGGGGTGTCGAGAAACGTTACGTGCCCCTTGCCTGCAATGTCCACGCCGTAGGCCCCGATATGCTGGGTGATGCGTCCTGCCTCGCCGTCCGCGACGTGGGTCTTGCGGATTGCGTCGAGCAAGCTCGTCTTTCCGTGATCGACATGGCCCATCAGGGTGACGACCGGCGGGCGCAGGACAAGTTGTTTCGCGTCCTCCGGGCCGACTTGGTGCCGGGCCATGGCTACGGCTTCCTCCGTGACCGTCTTGACCTTCTTGCCGACGGCAGCAGCCACCTTCAAGACAATGGCTTCATCAACCAGCTGGTTCACGTTGGCAAAGATTCCCATGCCGATCAACCCTTTGATCAGCGGCGCCACGGTCATCCCCAGGTGAGCCGCCAGGTCCCCCACGGAGACCGGAGTCATGAGGGTCAGGACCTCCTCCTTCTCAGGGGCGCGGGGCGGCGCCGCAGGGCGCGGCGCTTGAACTTGCGCAGGAGGCGCAGCGGGCCCTCCGGGCCCTCCAGCCCGTAGGGCCGGGGGCCGAACAGGCGCGGCAGGCCGTGGCAGCGGAACCTGCGGCGCAGCGGCAGGCGGATGGCTCGGCGCCGCCTTGGGCGCAGGAGAAGTCGGCGCCGCCTTCACCTGCGCCGGAGGATGTCCCGTGCCGTGGGCCGGCGCCTGCGGCTTTGAAACACCCGGGCGCGGCGGTGGCACAGGAGCGGGCTTGGCTGCCCCCACGTCTTGCTGTCGCAAGACAGCAGCGGGGGCCGGCTGAACCTTCAGGGGATGCGCAGGTGCCTGCGGCTTGGCGGCACCCTTGGCACCGCTCGCAACGTAGGCTGTGCTCTTGGACGCAGCGAGGGACGTGCGCACCTTCTCGCAAACCGCCTCATCCAACACGGCCATGTGCGATTTGGCGTCCACGTGAAGCAACTTTAAGCGCTCCAGGAGATCCTTGCTCGAGAAACCCAACGACTTCGCCAGTTCGTGAACTTTCACGATCCGTTCCCCTTCACTTCGGGGCCCTGCCCAAATCGGCCCCGTGTCAATCGGTGCCAGGTCTTATTTTACGACCTGGCACCGTACCAGTCGTCCGGTTGACCTGGCTCCGTTCCTTATGTAGTCGGCTCCCCGCTCGATGGCTCCTCGCGGCCCGGCTCGACTTCCGGCGCGCCCGGCTCTTCCTCTTTCGCCTCGCGGGTCGGGTCGGGCAAAACATCGGAGTCGAAGACCGTTCTTCGGGATTCCTCTTCGGTGAGCTTCTGCACGGCCTCTTGGAGCTTGTCGCCGCCCCCCGAGGGGGCCGGCTTCACCGTATCCTGCTCCAGCACCTTGCGGTGGGCGGCTTCGATGATGCGCGCCGCGGTCTTCTCGCCGATCCCGGGCACCTTCGCCAGATCCTCCGCGGAGGCCTTGAGAATGTCCTTGATGGCCTTGTAGCCCGCTTCCTTGAGAGCCGCTTCCGTCTTGGGCCCCACGCCGTCGAGTTCGCTGAGCGGGATCTTTTGGCTCAAGCTGCGGATGTCGAGCGTCCAGCCCGTGAGCTTCGAGGCGAGCCGCACGTTTTGGCCCTTCTTGCCGATGGCGAGCGAGAGCTGGTCGTCGGCCACGAAAATTTCTGCGCTCCTGCCGTCCGGGTGGAGCTTCACTTCCGAAAGCTCGGCCGGGCTGAGGGCGTTGCGGATGTAGGATTCCGGGTCGTCGCTCCAGCGCACGATGTCCATCTTCTCGCCCGCCAGCTCGCGCACGATGTTCTTGACCCGCTGGCCGCGCATGCCCACGCAGGAGCCGACGCAGTCGACCTTCTGGTCCTTGGACAACACGGCGACCTTGGAGCGCGCCCCGGCCTCCCGCGCGATGCCTTTGATTTCCACAATGGCGTCACTGACTTCGGGAACTTCCATCTCAAAGAGCCGACGCACGAGTTCCGGATGAGAGCGGGAAAGGATGATCTCCGGCCCGCGCGTAGTCTTCTTCACCTCGAGGACGTAAGACCGAATGGAATCGCCCTGCCGGTAGGTGTCCTGCGGAAACTGCTCGCGAAGCGGGAGGATCCCCTCCGTGCGGCCCAGATCGACAATGATCGCCTTCTTGTCGACGCGGTGCACCGTGCCGGTGATGAGCACGCCCTGGCGCTGGTGAAACTCATCAAAGATGGACTCGCGCTCGGCTTCCCGGATCTTCTGAATGATCACCTGCTTGGCAGTTTGCGCGGCAATGCGCCCAAAGTCCGTCTTGCGGACCTCTTTGCCGGCCTCCAGGAGCTTGATCTCGCCTGTGAGGGCGTCGATCTGGACGTCAAAGTCGTCGGGGTTAGGAAAGGTCTTGCGGCAGGCGGACAGGAGCGCCTGGCGAAGCGCTTCCACGAGGACCGCTTTGGGGATGTTTTTCTCTCTCTCGAGCAGCTCGAAGCTTTGAAGCAGCTCTGGGTTGTTCATGCAATCCTCATAAACACAAAAGTGGGCTTATCAGCCCACTTTTGTAAGACTCCGTCAGGTGACGTAAAGCTGGCTAAGGTAATATGATAGCAAAACTCCGGCGCCAGATCAAGAGGGTGTCGGGGCGCCGCTAGAGCGCGCCGGCTTGAAACCAGGTCTCCGGGGTTGTCGTAACTCCCGCTATGGCAGCCTTTTCCTATTCCTATATGAAGACGTAGGCAGGGGCCCCTTTCGGAGCCCCCACCCGTGTTCCCCTGGCAAGAGAGAAGGGAGAAGCAGGGGAACGTTGAAGCCAATAGACCTGTCATCCTGAGGAGCCCGGAGGGCGACGAAGGATCTCTGGGAGATCCTTCGGGCGAAAGGAGGTGCCCTCAGGATGACAAGATGGATATAAAGACGGGGACAGGGGCCCCTTTCGGAGCCCCCGCCCGTGTTCCCCTGGCAAGAGAGAAGGGAGAAGCAGGGGAACATTGATGGAATCCATTATGCGCTCGTCCTCACAACTTTGGCCTGCGCCTCGACAGCTTCAATCGCGCGGATGAGCGCCTGAGTGCTCGGCAGGCTCATGGTGTACCGGCCCTCGCCCGCCTTCGCCACACCGATGGCGAACTTCTCGAGGATCGGCACGGCCGCATCGCCATATTGCACGAGGAGCTGCTTGGCCATGACGGCCACGCGCCGCGAAAGCTCGCTTGCCTCGTTGAGGGTGGCGTTGACCACGGTGACATTTTCATGAATGCCGTTGTAGGACTCGGCGCCCACGTGCCGCTCACGCGCCAGACGAGTCAGCAGGTCGTCGGCTGCAGTGCCTGCGCTCAGGGCATGGATTTCCAGTTCTGCAGACGCCTGCGGCGCGCTGACACCCTGCGGCACAACGAGGCCCACGCGGTGATCAGCAGTGACCAGCCCAGCAGACTTCAGCTCGTTTAAGAAAGCCACAACGTCGGGAGTAACGCCATTTCTAGCAACTTCCAGATAGACGGACCCTTCACGAGGCAGGAGGCCCGCCTCGGCAATCAGCTCCAAAGCGAGCCGGCCGAAGCGCTCGGCTTCGCCCTGTGAATCGCTGCGCATCCAATCGATTCCCTCTTGGGCCTCCACCCAAGCTTGATCAGAAGCGCTGCGGGTGGAACTCTTGCGATCTGTCTGAGGCTTGGCAGCGGCACCCTTCCTCGCCTGCGCCTCCGCAACAATGCCGCCCAAGGTCCGGGCCAAATCGTCCACCGCCGCGTTTTCCAGGGTGGGAAGTCCTGCCTCTTGGAGGCCCTCACGCAGAACGTCGTGCGGATCATCCTCGCGCTTCGGCTCCTGTTGAGCAGTGCCGCTGGCGATCTGATCGAGGGCGTAGTACAAACCCCCGATCTTCAGATCGATCAGATGCCTTTGCTGCTCCATCTGCTTCATGAGGGCTGCGGGTTCGGTCCAGGATCCGGTCGGCAAGTCGATCTGCTGCCCCATCTCGAAATGGTGCCTTTCGTTTTCGCCCCAGCGCGCGCCGGCGTACTCCGCCAACAGCTCCAACGCCTCGCGGCGGTGCTCTTCGCGGGGTGAAACGAGCGAGACCAGGAGGTACTGCCAGAAGAAATACGTGAGCCAGAGAGCCGCCGAGGTTTTCATGTGACGAAGCGTCGAGGTATCGGGGAGCATGGCAAACCGGTCGGCTATCGCCGCAAGGGCGCGCGCCTGCGCAGGCGCCTCCCCGGGCGCCAAGGCAGCCCCCCAGTCCATGACGTTCAGCTGCTCGTCCCCTTCCTTGAGTTCCATCCCGATGCGCGCGATGGCCCGGTCGTAGAGGTGGCGCAACCTTGCGGCCCCGCGCTCTTCGAAGGACCCAAAGACGCCCCCTCGAAGCGGCGGAATCACCCGGCTGTAACCTCCCACCGCGGGACGCTTTGCAGGATTGAGGAAGCGTTCCAGGTCGGCTTGATCCTGCTGAAACGCACCCTCCAGCGGCGCAAACAGCGCGTCAAAGAACGGTCCGTCGACAGAGCGCACCGGCTCCGCGCGAACGATCTGGGGGGAAATCTGTGCTGACGGCGAGCCTGCAAGTTTCAGCCGGTCGGGCGGCTGGGTTCTCCATCGATCTTGGGACGTGTCCCCCGCCAGCACTTTCGGCATGCTATCGAAAGACAAGTCGAACGATTCCAAGAAGCGCTCCTGCTGCTGGAGCGCGTAGGCATGGGGCTCACGCATTTCAAAATCGGTCACTTGCCCACCCCCCGTCTTTCTGGCTCTCCACTCATAGAGG
>CAZPNG010000071.1:0-4365 GCA_964587845.1 uncultured bacterium
TGGCAGCAGCGGGCCTCGCCTTGGGTGCGATGGTCAGTATGAAAGAGACCTATGTCATCAGCTTGGGCACTCTCGCCGGAGCGTGGATGATTTCGCGGTTCAGCTCCTGGGCCATGGCCCGCCCGGCGGATCGCGCAGTGAAAGTTCGCACGGGAACCAGGCGGCATCTCGTTGCGTTGGCATGGGGGCTCTTGGCCTGCGTAGCTGTCATTGCGTTCTTGTACACGTCGTTCGGCCGGGATTGGACCGGCCTGGCTCGGCTGGATGACGCGCTCGCTCGGTGGGTCACGCGAGGCGCCGTGGTGCAGGATCATGCGAAGCCGGCGTTGTATTTCGGCGGGCTTCTGGACGCGTATGAAGGTCCGATCGCCGTGCTCGCCGTCCTCGGGACGGTGCTTGCGTTTGCGCGTCGAGACAGGTTCGGCATGTTCGTCTCCGCCTGGGCATGGCTTTCGTTTCTTGCCTACTCATGGATTCCCTACAAGACACCCTGGTGCGTGGTTCAAGTGCTGGTGCCGGCGTCTCTTGCGGCCGGCAAAGGGGCCGGCCATCTCTGGCGGCCGCCGCTTGCGATCCTGCGGTCACTCCCTGCGGGAAGAAATTGGCTTGGAGCGCTGGCGATTCCCGTGACCCTGGTGTGGGTGAGCTTGACGGTGCGGCTCAACTGGCAAGAGCCCGATCAGGCCCGTCACCCGCAAGTCTATGCGCAAGCCACCCGCGACATTGTCCCGGCTTTGGCGTTGATCCGGGAGACGTCCGTGAAGTCCGGGCTGGGCTTCGACATGCCGATTTCGATTGTGGCGCCCCAGCCCTGGAATCACTGGGCGTTGTGGGGCGAGTTGTCCCGATACCGCAACCTTCGCTGGTCCTCCGACCAGCCGGACTTGACCGTGCCGCTTGTGATCGTGCACAAAAACGCCCCCGCGGCTGCGCGCGAGGCGCTGGCAGCAGGGTATGCCGCCCGGGAGTTCGATTGGAAAGATTTCACGCCGAGCGCCACGTTTTACGTCAAGGCGCTCCAGGAGGCCGGCCGTGGCTGACGAAGACAAGAAGAGGTTCAGCTTGCTGCAGCTCGCCTATCCGATTTTTTGCTTCGTGGCGGTGTTTCTGCTTTACCAGATTCAGAAGTCGGAGATCTACCGGCTGCTCGTGATCGACTTCCCGGTCCTGGCGTATCTCATTCCGTGGGGCGTTCTGCTTTTGGTGGGCATTCTGGCCATCAATCTCTACGAGAAATATCAGGAGGAGCTGTCGCTTTACAACCACGAGCGCTCCGATCACGAGATCGACATCATCTCCATCTTAAACGAGCTGCTCTATGAAAAGGCGCCGACGCTCGAATTTCACGCCGACCGCACGGCGCACTTGGCGCGCGCGGTGTGCGATGCGCTGAACCTGCCGCAAAGCGAGTCGCGTATTGTGGTCTTCGCAGCCATGTTCCATGACATTGGGAAGATCCTCATGGAGCAGAAGCCCATCGTGCCTGAAGCCTTGGAGGCCGGCGCCCCGGCCATGAGGCGGGGATGGAGCGAGTACAACGCCTACCCCATCATGAGTCAGCGCATCCTGGACAAAGTGCTTGCTTACTCGGGCGCGAACATCATCGTGCGCCATCAGCACGACCGTTGGAACGGAAAAGGGGTTCCGGGAAGCTTGACGGGAGCCAACATCCCGCTGGGTTCGCGCATCATCCATCTCGTGTGCACCTACGATTCATGGGTGAACGGCCTGGATGAGCCCCGAGCCCAGACGCACCAGGAGGCGATGGCCCAGATCGACGCTCTCAAGGGCGTTCAGTTTGACCCTGCGCTCGTGGAGTTGTTTCACAAGTTGATGGCCGAGCGGGCCGCAGCCGCTTAACACGTTACATCCCTCTTCGGATCTACCCGTCTTGCCGTAACTCCTTGGAGATTAAGAAGTTATTCCTTTTGACACCCCCTTTTGTGGTGTACTATAATTAGCGTTTGATCTATCTTTGATTAGCACTCCTAAGCATAAGCTGGACAGAGCCTTATGGAAAGCACAAGCGACCTGGTGAAGGAGCGCCTAGCCAAGATCGAGCGCCTGCGCGGGCGCGGCGTGCCGTGTTACGCCACGGGTTTTCGCCCGGCCGACCGGGCCGCGGATCTTCACGCGCATTACGAGGAGGGGAAAGCCGCCTCGGTGGCCGGACGGATCATGGCCGTGCGCAGCCACGGCAAGAGCGCTTTTTTGGACGTCTGGGACCAGTCCGGCAGGATTCAGGTTTACCTCAAGTGCGATGAGAACTCTGAAGCCTTCGCGCTTCTCGAGGACCTCGACATCGGGGACATCGTGGGCGTCGAGGGCTCGCTCTTCACCTCCAAGAGCGGTGAGATTTCCTTGCGCCTCAAGCGGCTGGTTCTTCTGGCCAAAGGCATTCGCCCGCTGCCGGAAAAGTGGCACGGCCTGAAGGACATCGAGACGCGCTACCGCCAACGCTACGTCGATCTCATCGCAAACCGCGAGGTCGCTGAGGTGTTTGCGAAGCGCAGCCGCATCGTGCGCCTCGTGAGGGATTTCTTGCACGAGCGGGGCTTTCTGGAAGTGGAGACCCCCATGATGCAGCCGATGGCGGGTGGGGCGCGCGCCAAACCCTTCGTGACCTTTCACCACGCGCTCGAAACGGACTTGTACTTGCGGGTGGCGCCCGAGCTGTACCTGAAACGGTTGTTGGTGGGTGGCTTTGAGCGCGTCTTTGAGATCAACCGCAACTTCAGAAATGAGGGGCTCTCGACGCGGCACAATCCCGAGTTCACCATGCTTGAGCTCTACCAGGCGTACGGCGACCTCGCGGACATGATGGAGATCACGGAGTCGCTCGTGAGCTCCCTGGCGAAGGAGATTTTCGGCGGCACGGAGCTTGTCTACGGCAGCCATAAGCTCTCCTTTCGCCGGCCCTGGAGGCGCCTGGCCTTTTACGACGCCTTGCGGGAGAAGACGGGGGCGGACTGGCGCTCACTCGATCTGCGCGAGGCCGTAGGCCGCTTTAAGCTCGAGATGGACCCGGCGGCCGAAACTGCCGATATTCTTAATCAGGCCTTTGCCCAGTTTGTGGAGCCGGACCTGGTGCAGCCCACGCTCGTGGTGGATTATCCCGTGCTCACCACGCCCTTGGCGCGCCGCAAGGACGCGGACCCCGAGCTCGTGGACCGCTTCGAGCTTTATGTGGCGAACCTGGAGGTTGCCAACGCGTTTACCGAGCTCAACGATCCGATGGACCAACGCAAGCGCCTGGAGAGCCAGCGGGATGCGCTGGGTGAGGACAAGCGCCTGGATGAGGATTTTCTGCTGGCGCTGGAGTACGGCATGCCGCCGGCCGGCGGACTGGGAATCGGCATCGACCGGCTGGTCATGCTCCTGACCAATCAAGCGTCGATCCGCGACGTGGTGTTGTTTCCCACGCTGCGGCCCGAGCGCGCGAAGGAATCGTAACATGCCTTTTCAATGGTTGATTGCTCTTCGCCATCTCACGCGCCGCCAGCGGGTGGGTTTTGTCTCCGTGGTTTCCGCGTTCTCGGTGCTTGGGATCGCGGTGGGCGTCATGGTTTTGATCGTCGTGCTGTCGGTCATGAGCGGCTTCGACCGGGAACTTAAAGCCAAGATCGTGGGGGTGGAGCCGCACCTGCTCGCCAGCGAGGTCGGCGGCGTCGCGGATTGGGGTGCTCTGGCAGCCCGCCTCCTGCAGTGGGGCGGCAACGACCTCGTGTCCGCCGCGCCCTACGTCGAGGGCCAGGGGCTTTTGCAATCCGACGCGAACGCCACCGGCGTGCTCGTGCGGGGCGTCACGCTCGGGCGGGAGCAGGATTTCGGCGTGGGGGCCCGAGTGAAGTTCGGGGAGGCGTCGTTTGAGGCGGGGACAGGTCCCGACAAGGGGATCTTGTTGGGAGTCGGTCTGGCCCAGCAACTGGGCGTGCGCGTGGGCTCGGAGGTTGATCTGGTGACGCCGCATGTGGAACGCCAGGGCCTCCTGCGCATCGCCAAGCCCCGCACGGAAACGTTCATCGTGACGGGCGTCTTCGACATGGGCATGAACCAGTACGACACGCAGCTTGCGATGATCTCGCTCGCGGCAGCCCAGCGGCTCTACGGCTTGGGGGAGCGCGTGACCGCCCTCAGCCTGCGCTTCACTGAGGTGGACCGCGCGCTCGAGCGCCGCGACGAGCTGGCAACTCTCTTGGGCGCGCGCTACGGGGTCTTGAGCTGGCGAGACCTGCATGAGACCTTTTTCACCGCGCTCGCGGTCGAGAAATCGGTGATGACGATCATTTTGCTCTTCATCATCCTGGTGGCGGCGTTCAACATCATTGCCATGCTGATCATGATCGTGACCCAGAAGACGCGCGA
>CAZPNG010000072.1:0-13268 GCA_964587845.1 uncultured bacterium
TCACGGTTGAGGAAATTGTGGTGGCGTTTGAGGGCCGGTCCAAGTCGCTCGCGCTCGCGCGCGCGGTCGATGAGGCTCGGGAGGTGGCGCAGGCTGCCTGCTGGGCGCGCGACCTGGGCAATGAGCCGGCCAACGTGATGACCCCGCGCCGTTTCGCTGCCGAGGTTGCGAAGATGGCGAAGCAAGAACGGATCAAGTGCACCGTCCTGGGTCTGGCCCAGATTCGCGCGAAGAAAATGGGCGGCATCCTGGCCGTGTCCCAGGGGAGCCCGGAGCCCCCGCAACTTATTCTGCTCGAGTACCGTGGCGCAGGCCAATCCCGCAAGCCGGTCGCGCTCGTGGGCAAGGGGATTACCTTTGATAGCGGGGGCATTTCCATCAAGCCGTCCGCCAAAATGGAGTACATGAAGTTCGACATGTGTGGCGCCGCGGCGGTCGGAGGCGCGTTTCGCGCGGCGGCCCGCCTGAAACTCAAGGTGAACCTGATCGGCGTCCTGCCTGTTTGCGAAAACCTGCCCTCGGCCAGCCCCCAGAGGCCGGGGGACATCATTCGCATGTACTCGGGTGTGACCGTGGAGGTGATCAACACCGATGCCGAGGGCCGCCTCATTTTAGGCGACGCGCTGGCCTACGCGGTCGAGCGCAAGCCCTCGCACGTGATCGACCTGGCCACCCTGACAGGCGCCTGCGCGGTCACATTTGCCGACCAGGCGGTGGGGTTGATGGGGAACGACGAGCGGCTGCTCAAGAAGGTGCAAGCTGCGGGCGAGCGCGTGGGGGAGCGCTGCTGGCCGCTCCCGCTGTGGGACGAGTTCGAGAAGCAGCTCAAGAGCGACTATGCGGACATGAAGAATGTCGGCACGGGCTACGGCGGAACGATCACGGCCGGGCTTTTCCTCAAGAAATTCGTGCACCCCACGCCGTGGGCGCACCTGGACATCGCGGGCACGGCGTGGGTGGAGTCGCCGAAGCCCTACGTTTCTTTCGGCGCCTCGGGCGTGGGGGTGCGGCTCCTGATCGATCTCTTGCGGGAGGGACTCTGAGAGCGCATGCCGAGCGCCTTCTGGTTGGGCCTCTTTCTCGCACTGCTGGGCACGGGGTCCTACGTGCTGCTGGCGAAGTTTGCCGAAGAAGATCTTCCCGAAAATTACCATTCCTTTAACACGCTGCTGGTGCTGGCGATCCTGGTCAACGCGGTTCTAGTGCGCCGCACGGCGCGGCACGCTTTCGCGGCCTCCCCGGAACCCTGGGCGAGCCTGGCCTTGATCGCAGCCTCGATCGCGCTGGCAGGGGCCTATGTCTTGCGCAGCTCGGGCAAGCGGTCCTGGGCCCGCCTGGTTCTGCGGGCCGGTCTTGGGGCCGGATGGGTCTACGTCCTTGTGGAAACGCACGCGCTGGCCCACGGCTCCGGCGGCCCGGCGCTCTACGCGGCGTACCTTCTGTCTCTCGTGTCGTCCGCACTCCTGCTCGGTTCCTGTCTCATGACCATGATCCTCGGGCACTGGTATCTGATTCCCTATGGGGCGCCCTTTAAGGCGCTCATTGAAGGCGCGGAGGCCTTCCGGATGGCGTGCGTGCTTCGCGTTTTGACCTTTGCGCTCGTTTGGCTCCTGGCCTGGCGCGTGGTGCGCGACGGCACCCCGCTTGCGCTGTGGATGTTTCACGTAGAGGGCCCGTTGGCCTTCTCGCTGGCGCGGGTGCTCTGGGGCCTGGTGGCGCCCTTGGCGCTCTCGTTCCTGGTTGTGAAGACCGCCCGCATGCGCTCGAATCAATCCGCCACGGGCCTGTTGTATGCTTCCCTCATTTTGGTCCTGTTGGGCGAACTGATGGCCTATCAATTGATGGCTCGCACGGGCTTTCCCGCGTGAAGCCGATCGGCCTCGTGCTCGCCTGTTCGACCTGCCGGCGCCGGTTCCGGGTTTTGGACTGGAAGGGCGAGGAGCGCGTGTCGTGTCCCTACGGCGCCCACCCGGTGGAGTTGCGTCCCTTTCAGGACCGCGCTCGCGCAGACGCATGCCCGGTCTGCGGCAAGGCAAGCTTCTACCGCGAAAAGCGCTTCCCCCGGGCCCTCGGGCTGGGGCTCTTGGCGCTCGGCATTGCGCTTTCCTTTTGGACTTATGGACTGAGCCTGGCCGCCTTTGCTGCGCTGGATGCCGTGCTTTACTGGCTGCTTGCGTGGCGGCTTGTCTGCTACACGTGCGGCACTGAGATCGAAGGCGTCCCGCCGGCAGAAAATCAACAAGCGTTTGATCTGCACCTCCATGAGCGATATCGGTCCCAGCCCGCCGCGCGCCCTTAAGGCGCCCGTTTTCCCGTTGCCCAGCACGGTGCTGTTCCCGTCCACCTGGCTGCCGCTCTATGTCTTTGAGTTGCGCTACCGCGAGATGTTGGCCGATGTCATGGCATCCGATCATCGGCTGGCCATCGCGCTCATGCGGGAGGGTTGGGAAACGGCTCCGGAGCCCGTGCCGATCCACGAGGTCGTGGGGTTGGGGGAGGTGGAGAGCTGCCGTTCCAACGCAGACGGGACCTCTCACATCGTGGTCAAGGGGTTGAGTCGGGCCCGGGTGCTTTCGGTTGAGCGGTGGGTGCCTTACCGGGTGGCTTCTCTTGAGCTTGTGGCGGACTATCCGGATGAGTTTCCCGGCCGCGCGGGCCTGCACCACCGGCTGCACCAGCTTCTGGAGCGTAAGCTGCGGCTGGCAAGCTCGTACCCGGAATCTCAGGATGTTCAGCTGACGCAGATGTCGGACTCGGGGGTCCTGACGGACGTCGCAGCCTTCTTTTCCGACCTCGCCCCTGTCGAGAAGCAGTTCTTCCTGGAGCTTCTGGACGTGCGCTCGCGCCTCGAGCGGCTGGCTCCCGTTCTGGAGCGCGAGGTCCTGAAACTCGAATCCCGGAACTAGGTGCTCTGACGGTTGTGGTATACTAACTACTTTGGTGGAGGGGAGATTGCCCGGTGCGTCGCATCGCAAACCGACAAAAGCCCGTGTCCCAGATCACAGGTCGAGGTCGCAAACGGCCCTCTGTTCAGCAGCGGAAATGGAAGATTTCGCTGCGACAGGCCCGCAAATACTACCGGCGTGGCAAGGACGCTTAAACCTAGACGAGCCACGTGAAGACTCGTAGCCCCCTGTCCGCAGGCCGACGCCGACTCATCCTCTTCGCCCTTGCGTGCGCGCTCGCGAGCCCGGATGCCTGCGCGCTCGCCCAATCCCGAGTTTCACTTTCAGCGCCCTGTGCCGTCGTGCTCGACGCGGACCGGGGCAAGGTGATCTACTCGAAATCGCCCTCCGTCACCCGTCCCCCCGCCAGCACGGTCAAGGTGCTGACCGCCCTGGTGGTCCTTGAACATCTTTCGCTCAATTCCTGGGTTCGCGTGAGCCCGCGGGCCGCGAGGCGCGAACGCGTGAACATCGCTTCCCGTGCGGGCGAACATTTCAGGGCGAGAGACCTGCTGCGCGCGATGCTGGTTTCATCCGCAAACGACGCGGCCACCGCCCTGGCTGAGGCTGCAGCCGGCTCAGAGGCGCAATTCGCCGATCTCATGACCCGAAAGGCGCGCGCCCTGGGCGCCCGGCACTCACGTTTTCGCAACGCGAGCGGCCTTCCCGCCAAGGGGCAGTATTCCACTGCCACCGACATGGCGCGGATCATGAATGCGGCGCGCCGCTCGCCCTTGATCGTCGGCATCCTGCGGCTGAAGAACGACGTCATCTCGAGCCGTGAAGGGCGCGGCGTGGCGCTGCGCAACCACAACAAGATGCTCTGGCGCACGAGCGGGGTGGTCGGCAAGACCGGTTGGACCCGCCGCGCGCGGCACTGTTACGTGGCGCACGTGACCTCGGGCGGCCGCAACTACGTCATCGCATTCCTGGGATCCGCAAAGATTTGGTCCGATGCGGGCAAGCTCGTGGCCCTTGTGCGCGGCGGGTCGGACCCACCCGCCAAGGGCTCGCAGGCCTCTCTCATCGCAACCAACCGCCGGTCGCTCACAACGGCCCAGACCGTGCGCTTGCAAAGGCAGCTCGCCGGCAAGGGTTTCTCGCCGGGGCCCGTGGACGGTGTCTTTGGGCTGCAGACGCTGTCGGCCGTGCGGCAGTTTCAGAAATCGAGCGGCCTGGGGGCCGACGGCCTTGTCGGCCCCAAGACCTGGCGTGCCCTTGAGAACTGAAGGGGAGTTGGTGTGAACCGCAAGACTTTTGTTTTCCTTGCTCCTGCTGTTGCCCTCCTCGTCTGGGGGTGCGCGCCGCCTTCGTGGTCGGAAGGCACTGCGGTGGCGCCGGAGCGGGATGTGAAGATCTTCCGGCGCACTGCGGACGGATCGCTTGTGGAAGCGGAACTCACTCGCCCGGCGCGAGCGGCGGTTCAACCGTCGGGGGAAACATTCTTGCTGGATGACTTTGAGGATGGAGACCTCAAGAATCAGTTGCTTGGCGAATCGGGCACCTGGAACCTGGACCCGGATGATGAGGCCGCTTCGGTGGAGATGAAGCTCGTCGACACAGACGGCCCTCGAGGCAAGCCGACCAAAGCCCTGCGCCTCGCCTACGACGTCGATTCCGCCCGCCCGGCGCAGCTTGGGTTCTGGAGCAAGCTCATGCTGACGGATCTGTCCGGCTACGATCATCTGGCGTTCGACGCCCGAATCGACCCTCAAGCCGGGGGCAGCACGAAGTTCGAGATCGAAGTAAAACAATGGAAGGAGCCACTGAAGATCGAGAAGCTCCAGGGCAGCCACCGCTTTGACGGCCTCACGACGGCTTGGAGACACTACGAAATCCCGCTCAACTGGATGAACGGGATCCTCAAGTGGGAGCGGCTGGACGAGTTCGTGATCGTGCTTCAGGACCGAGCCGTCGACAAAAAGCAGGGGGCGTTACTCTTTGACAACATCGCGTTTTTGAAAACCGGGCGGCCCGGCCCGGGCATTCTCGATGAGGTGCCCCGCAGGATCACGCAGAAATCCCCAACCCGTCTGGAGGGACAAGCGTGGGCGGAGTTCCTCGCCAAGCGGTTGGGAGGGTTCCCCACCGCGACCCTTCTCAAGAAGGACTTCCCAAAGGACGACCGCGCTTTTCTTCTGGAGGTGGCTCACGATACCTGGGGGTTCTTTGATCACATCGTGGACCAGGAGCACGCCCTGCCGCTCGACACGATCGCGCTCAGCCGGGACACGCCCATGGGTCCGGACACTTGGGTCGGCGACTTCACCAATGTCACCAACATCGGGCTGTACTTCATGTGCCTGCCGGCCGCCCAGAACTTTGGCTTCATCAACCGCGAGCAGGCTCTCGAACGCGTGACCCGCACACTCGCGACGGTGGAGAAGCTGGAGCGGGCCAAGGAAAACTTTCTCTACAACTACTATGACACCACGACGCTCGACCGCACGAGCCACTTTGCCTCCCTCGTGGATTCCGGATGGCTGGCCGCGGGGCTGATCGTGGTGAAGGCTGCTTATCCGGAGCTCTCGGAGCGCGTGGAAAAGTTGCTCGCGAGCTGGAACTTCAAGTTCTTCTACGATGAAGTGGATCAGCAATTCTGGCACGGGTATTACACCAACATCGAGCACTACGCCGAGTATCATTACGGCACCTTCTACACCGAGCCGCGCGCGACCTCTTACCTGGCGATTGCCCGGGGGGATGTGCCTCTGGACGTGTGGTACCAGACCCTGCGTACCTTCCCCGAGGACTATGGATGGCAGAGCCGCCCGCCCGTCAAGCGGATCCAGAAACCCTATGAGGGCGGCACCTTTTACGGGGGCACCTATGAATGGGAAGGGCTGCGGTACGTTCCGTGTTGGGGCGGATCCCTTTTTGAAGCCCTCATGCCGACCGTCATGCTCAAGGAACGTGAGCTCTCGCCCGAAAGCCTGGGGCGGAACAACCACATGCACGTCAAGGGGCACATCCTCGCGGCCTCCAAGCTGGGCTACCCCGTATGGGGCATGAGCCCCAGCTCGGTGCCCGGTGACGGCTACTCCGAATACGGCGTCAAGGAGCTGGGCGTCAAGGGCTACAAGAGCGGTGTCGTGACGCCGCACGTGTCGGTCCTGGCGCTTGAATACGAACCGCAGGCCGTGGTGCAGAACCTGCGGGCCTTGATCGAGCGCTACCCGATCTACGGGGCGTATGGTTTTTATGACGCGGTCAACCCCGAGAGCGGGCGGGTGGCCTACAAGTACCTGTGTTTGGATCAGGGCATGATTTTTCTGGCCCTCTCAAACTACCTCAAGGACGGTTTCGTGCGGGAGCTCTTCCACGCCGATCCCAAGATGAAGGCCCTCGAGCCGTTGCTGGCCAAAGAGCGTTTCTTCGAGCCGTGACCCCGGCGCTGACCGTCCAAGGTCTGTTTCCCATAGCGGGTTTCGAAGAGGGGCGTGCGGCGGCCTACTTTGCAGACCGTTCGGCCGGGGTTTGCTGCGGCCTCGAGGGTTTGCGCCTGGTCCGCGAGCGCCTCCGGGGCTTTTTCCCCCGGGCCAGGGACTTGGCGACCCTCCGGCAGGTGCATGGCGCACGGGTGCTTCGAGCGCCCCTGCCCGAGCCTGACCTGCAAGCGGACGGCCTCCTGACCGACCAACCGGGCATCGTTTTGGCGATCCTGACCGCGGATTGTGCCCCCGTCTTCTATTCTTTTCCGGAGCACCCGGCTGTCGGGCTGGCCCACGTGGGCTGGCGCGGGGCTCGGGCGGGCCTGCCGGCCGGCCTTCTCGCCGAGGCCCGCTCGCAGTTTGGGGCTCGAGCGGCAAGCGCCCGCGTTGCCTTGGGGCCCTGCCTCAGGCGCTGTTGTTATGAGGTCGGAGCGGAGTTCGAAGCGTTCTTTCCTGGTTTTGTGGGTCCGGATGCGCGGGGCGTGAGGCGTCTGGACCTGGCGGGCGCGATCCGCAGCCAACTCGAGGGCTCGGGAGTGGCGCCCGGCGCGATTTCAGACTGCGGCATCTGCACGGCCTGCGACCGGCAGCGGTGTTTTTCTTACCGCCGTGAGGGCGCTGGGGCGGGGCGGAACATTTCCATGGTCCTGATCGCGTGACTTTGCTTGTCAAGCGCAAGCCCGGTTGTTATAATCGAATCCCTCCTGACCAGTCCGTATGATTCAAGCGACAGATTTGCGAAAAGGCACCACCGTTCTTTTCAAGGGCGACATTCACGTGGTCGTGGATTTCCGCCATCAGACACCGGGGAACAAGCGCGGGTTCGTGCAGGCGGAGCTGCGCAACCTGAAGACGGGCGCGATCGCGCAGTACAAGTTTTCCTCCGAAGAAAGGTTGGAGCGCGCGCTGCTTGAAAAGCACGCCGTGCAATACCTTTACAGCGACGAAGCAGGGTTTCATTTCATGGAGTTAACGGATTACAACCAGATTGCTTTGTCCAGGGATCTGGTCGGCGACGGAAAGTGGTACCTCAAGGAGGAGATGGAGCTTGCGCTTGAGTTCCATGAAGGCAAGCCGGTGCGGCTGGCGCTTCCCAAGCATGTGGCGTTGCGGGTGGTGAACTCGCCGCCGGGCGTGCGGGGCGACTCCGTATCGAACGCGATGAAGCCCGCGACGCTTGAAACCGGGCTCAAGATCCAGGTCCCCCTGTTTGTCGAGGAAGGGACCGTCGTTCGCGTGGATACCGAGGAAGGTAAATACGTGGGACGAGCATGAAAACACCGGGGCGCGGGCGAGAAGGTCTGGGGCGATTAGCTCAGCTGGCTAGAGCGCTACCCTCACATGGTAGAAGTCGAAGGTTCGAGTCCTTCATCGCCCACCACGAACGGAGAACCCAAGAACCAAGGAGGAGTACCAGATGAATCGAGAAGCAGCAACGCTTTGTGCAGTGCTGGCCCTGGCTGTGGCCGGATCC
This sequence comes from uncultured bacterium, assembly GCA_964587845.1. Taxonomy (GTDB): domain Bacteria; phylum Omnitrophota; class Omnitrophia; order Omnitrophales; family CAZPNG01; genus CAZPNG01. The sequence goes on from CAZPNG010000072.1 coordinate 7,851, forward strand.
TGGGGATGCGCGCGCGGTATTTCGCGCAGCGAGTTCTCGCGGTTGCAGAGCCACGTGGTCAATCAGACGACGATGCTCGAGTCCCTCATGAACCAGCAGGGCGAAACCGCGGCGCAGGTCGGCCAGGTTGCGCAGGGCAGCCGCTATCTGGAAGGCGAGATGGCCTACCTCAAGAGCCAGGTGGCGGGCGGTGGCCGAACGAGCGGCGCGGGGCAGGTGAGCCGCCAGCCCTCAGTGCGGGACATTCAGCGGGCGCTCAAGCAAGCGGGTTTCTACCAGGGCAACCTCGACGGCAAGGTCGGCCCACTCACCAAAGAGGCCATCGTGGAGTTCCAGAGAGCCAATGGGCTGAAGTTGGACGGCGTCGTGGGCCGTCAGACGTGGAGTAAGTTGGCCCAGCACGCCTAATCAGCCTCCGCTGTCTGAAGCCGTATCAAATTAACACACAACTTGACAGGTCTGGATCCCTTGTGTACAATTGTTATTGGAAGTTCTAGTATGCTTGCTTGACGGGGGGGTGCTGGAACGGGTCGGCATGCGAAACAGACCGGGGCTCGAGGAGGTGCGGTGGATTACCGGGAGCTGAACTACAAGCGAAAATATTTCCTGCTGCGCAGGACGCTGCGTAAGCTGATGGGAGCACTGCGAGATACGCACGCGCTTCTGAAGTCACTGCTGGAGCATTCGGGGCTCGGCGTTTTCATCGTGGATCAAGGGGGCTGCTTCCGGTTTTTGAATGGGGAAGCGGCCTCCATGACGGGTTACAGCGCGGCGGAATTGCTGCGGCGGCACTTTCGTTCGCTTCTCACACTGGACGACCTGTCGGACGGGTTCCGGTTGCTGTATGAAACGATGCAGGGAAAGTTGTCCGCCCACAATCGGTTCCGCATGCGGCGCAAGGACGGCTCGACGATGACGGTCGAAGTGGATATGTTCCCTGTGGTGAAGCGCGGGATGATCCAGGCCGGCTTGGGATTTGTGAGGGAGATTTGCGTTGACGAGGGCGTCTTGCGCGTTGAGCGGGAGCACATCCATCGCATCCGCGGCCTGGGAGACCAAGTGACGTCTTGGGAACTGGTGGTGGATGGCTTGACGGATGAAATCAACCGGCTCAAGAGCGCGATGAGTGAAGCCGATGGTTCTGAGGGAGGCTTCAGCCATGCCGCGTAGGCGACGGGGATCGGATCGGGAAGGTTTCTTGCTGGGGCTGGGACTGGATTCAGACGGCCAAACCCGGGTGACTCGCGGGGAGAACTTCGTGCTTCTGGGCGGCACGCAGGACACCCACGCGCGCATGCAAGAGAAGGCCATCAAGATGAATGAACTGCTCAAGCGGCGCGGCAAGCGGCTTGGGGACTTGAGCCGGGAAGAGTTCAGCGAGATTGCCGAGAAATTATCTTTAAAGGGGGGTGAGCGGGCGGGCCGGACAGCCGACCGCGAGCCTTCCCATCCTTCCTAGAAGGGCTGTTCTCCCGGAACGTTCACGCGCCGGTCGCGCGGGGTACCCCTCTAAAAAAGTGCCGCGGGGGAGAGTTGAACTCCCACAGCCTTTCGGCTACATGACCCTGAATCATGCGCGTCTGCCGATTCCGCCACCGCGGCAAGAAGAAATCAGTATAGCCGCGATTTAGTCGGCGTCAATCCCCGAGAGCGGGACTTGGTGCCCCACCTTGCAGCTCCTTCTTGCGTGGGGTGCTATAATTGAAGCGGAAGAGCGAAAGGGGCTTCGGTGGCAGGGCAAGAGTGTGTCTGCGAGAACCGGGCCGCGTCCCACCGGTATATTCTGCTGGATCGTTATGAAGCCGGCCTGGTGCTTCGCGGAGCCGAGGTAAAGTCCGTGCGGGAGGGTGACGTCAACCTCCGGGACAGCTTCGTGCAGTTTCGCGCAAGCGAGCCCTACCTCGTCGGCGCACATATCAATCCATACCCCTACGCTCAAGAGGCCCCGGACCCGACCCGGGCGCGCAAGCTCCTCTTACACAAGGGGGAGATTGAGCGCCTGATCGGCGCTGTGGGCCGCAAGGGCTATACGCTCATTCCCACTCGCCTTTATTTTAAGCGAGGCCGCGTGAAAGTGGAGTTTGCGCTCGCGCAGGCCAAACAGCTTTTTGACAAGCGCCAGGATCTCAAGAAGAGGATCCATGAGCGTGAAATCGCGCGCGCCGTGAAGGCGCGCCGCGTGCGACGATCTTCCGATGGGGCCGAATAGGTTCGACGGAGGTCGAACGGGCGCGGGGAGCACGCAGAGGGTCCAGGTGGCCTCTTTAAAAACCTGGAACAACAAAAATGCTGATCATATCAGCGGCGACCGGGTTGCTCTGACGGGCAGCCCCCTCGCTCTTCCCATCGCAGCCTAATCCGCTGCGACGTTCCTTGGGGTTTCGCCTTGGGGCCCCTGGGGGCGACCAGGACAAGGCTGGCGCCGGCCCGCCGCTTGACGGGCCGGGGCGAGAGTCATCAAGCTCGTCCGGCGTAGGGTTGGCCTTTTGACGGCGCCGGGCCAGATCAAAAAGGCCTAAGCGTGTAGAGCCTCCACTCCGACGATTTTCGGACGAGGGTGCAATTCCCTCCGGCTCCACCAGGTTTTTTAAATGAGGTGATTCATGGACGTGAAACGTGTCAGCCCAGAAGAGGCCAAGGTGTTGCTTGAGGAAAAGGGCTACGTGTATCTCGACGTGCGCACCGTGGCGGAGTTTGAGGGCGGCCACGTGCCGCAGGCCTGGAACGTGCCGATCCTGATTGCGGACGAAAACGGGCAAATGATGCTCAATTCCCGCTTTGTCGGCGTCTTGGAGAAGCGCTTCGGCTTGGAGGTCAAGTGCGTGACGGGCTGCCAGAGGGGCGGCCGATCGCTGAAGGCCGCCGAGATGCTGCTCGCCGCGGGGTTCCGCCACGTGCTGGATATGCGGGGCGGCTTCGACGGAGAGATGGACTCGACAGGCAACATCTCCTACGCCGGCTGGTCCCGACGCAACCTTCCGGTCGAGCGCGAAGCTTCCGCCGACCACTGCTACGACGCTCTAAACCGCTGAGCGGCCTCACCCAAGCCGTTGCCTTCGGCCTCCGAACCGTTTAGGAAAGGCGCACCCCGGACGATACATCGAAGAAGGGTTCTGCCCGGGGTGCGGCGTCTGCTCGATCACGTGCAGTGCGGGCGCAGGCTCCCGGGCCCAGGAGCGCCATGATCCAAACAATTTGCGGCTACTCGGGACTGCTGAACTTCATTTCCTTGCTGCTGATCGGCCTGTTCATTTACCGCAAGAATCCCGAGGGCCGCACGCATCGAGCCCTCGCCTCCTTCTCCTTCAGCGCAGCATTCTGGGCCCTCGGCTACTACCTTTGGCTCACCCGCTCGCGCGATCAAGCGCTGTTCTGGGCGCGAATGTTGACGGCCGGAGCGGTCGTGATTCCCGCCACGTTTTTTCACTTTGTGGTGGCTTTCGCGGGCGGCAACGAGCGTTACCGCCTGCACGTGAGGTTTTGTTATGCGATCTCGACCGTTCTCTTTGTCTTGTCGTGGAGTCCCCTTTTGGTCAGTGGCCTCGCGCCCCGGCTCTGGTTTGACCGCTGGCTCGTGGCCGCGCCGTTGTACCACTTTTTCGTCGCGTATTTTCTTGCGGTGGTGCTCTGGAGCCACGTGATCCTGGCGCGCGCCGTGCGCGACGCCAAGGGCGTGGAGAAGCGCCAAAAGCGCCTCGTCTTCTGGGGCACCCTGATCGCTTTCTCGGGGGGTTCTACCAACTTTTTCCTCTTCTACCATATCCCCATCCCGCCCGTTTTAAATATCCTCGTCCCCATGTACGTGGCGCTGGTGAGCTATGCCATCGTGCGCCACCGGCTGCTGGACATCGAGGTCGTGGTCAAGAAGACGCTCGTGTTTGCAGCGCTGGCTTTTGCGGTCTTCGCGTTGCTGGCGTCGACGTCCTTTGTGCTCACGCAGCTGCTGGGCCAGGGGCTGGGGGAGCGCGCGCGCCTCTGGGTCTATGCGATCCTGGGCGTGGTGGCGGCGGCCGTCGTGAGGCCCCTGGAGAGGGTCCTCGCCAGCGTGACAGACCGTTTTCTCTTTCAGAAGAAGTACGATTATCACAAGCTGCTCAGGGAGAACAGCAAGCAGATGGCGCTCATTCGCAGCCTGGATGAACTGTGCAAGCAGATCGTGGTGTTCCTCATCCGCCAGGGACGGATCAGGAACGCCGCCATCCTCGTCAGGGATGACGCGGGGCGCCAATTTGTGCCGAAGTATCCGCTGGGCTACGGCGGGCGGGGCCGGCGTCCCAACCTGACCCTCCTGCGGGAGGACGCGCTGGTCTGCTGGCTTCGGGACAAGAAGACGCCCGTGCGCAGGGATGATGTCACGGAGTTTATCAAGCGTGAGCGCGCTGCCGGGGGGGCGAGCGAGCGATTGCGCGAACTCGAGGCCATGGACCGTACGCTTGCGGCGATGGACGCGGAGGTGGTGATTCCGAGTTTTCTAGGGGTGTCCCGCGCGACACCGCTGGTGAAGGGCTCCAACCTTGACCTCCGCAATCTCCTGGTTCTGGGGCGCAAGAAGTCAGATGAGGCGTACAGCGAGGAGGACTTGGACGTCTTTTACACGATCGCCCAAGATTCCGCCATCGCCGCCGAGAATGCCAGGCTGTTTGACGAGGCCGTTGAGGAGCGCAAGAAGGCCCAGGTCGCCATGGAGGCCGCCTTGGAGGCCAAGCGCAAGACGGAGGAAATGGAGCTTGAGCTCGTGCGCACCGAAAAGCTGCGCTTTGTGGCAGAGCTCGTGAAAGGCCTGGCCCACGAAATCTTCAACCCCATGACGGCCATGATGCACCACATCGAGCGGCTCGATCAGGTGCTCACCCGCCTCTACGAGTTCTACGATGCCCGGCGCGAGGCGCTGCCCCCGGCCGATCGCGAGAGCTTGCCGGAGGAGTTCCGGGCCTTCCGCGAGGCCATTCGCGTTCTCAACGTGACTACCGAGCACATCTTTTTGGTGGTGGACACGCTCACGCAAATGCAACGCCGCGATGACGATACGATCCGGCCCTTTGACTTGAAGTCCTTTTGGAAGAACGCCTATGCCATGATGGGCATGGAGCTTCACGGAGAGACCCTGGCGGAAGTGCCCGTGGTGGAGGACATTCCCAAGACCCTGCCGGCGGTGCTCGGGAACACCACCCAGCTGACCCAAGTGGTACTGAATCTTTTTCGAAACTCCTGCTTTGCAATGAACGGGCGCAACGAGAAAAAAATTACGGTGCAGGCGCGCCCGGACCCGGCCGATCCTCAGTTCGTGCAGTTGGTGTTCGTGGATACGGGCCGGGGGATCCCGGCGGACGTTCTGCCCCATATTTTTGACTTTGGGTTTACCACCAAGGGGGCGAAGGGGCAGGGCATCGGATTGAACCAGTGTAAACTGATTGTGGA
>CAZPNG010000073.1:0-7785 GCA_964587845.1 uncultured bacterium
GTCTAAGGTCACAATTTGTGACCTTAGACGCTTCACCTCATCCCATGTCAGCTGAAACATGAAATCGTCTGGGAAACGGACACGGTTTCGCTTGACTGCCTGAACCAACTCTTTGGGTTCAACCTGATAAAGCTCAGCAAGATGAGTACTGAGCATGACCCGCTGGCGGCGGATCAAAAAAATAAACTGACCGATGACTTGCGGAGAAACGGTATGCGCCACTTCTCAACCGTTCAGCAGGCTGCGCACCAGGCCCACCACTTTGCCCACGATGCGCGCGTCGGGGGCCTCGCGGTCGCGGTAAGCGGGGTTCTCGGCCTTGAGGATGACGCGCCGCCCGTCGCGGTGAAAGCGCTTGACGGTGGCTTCGTCCTCCAGAAGCGCCACCACGATGTCGCCCTCATCGGCCGAGTCCTGGCTGCGCACGATGGTGTAGTCGCCGTCCTGGATGCCGGCGCCGGTCATGCTGTCGCCGCGCACGCGCAGGGCGAAAAGCTCGCCCGAGGAAACCATGTTGGAGGGCAGCTTCATCGTGCTTTCAATGTTCTCGACCGCGAGGATGGGCTCGCCGGCTGCCACGCGCCCGACCACGGGGATTTCCACGAGGTCGGCTGAGCCGCCTGCGCCAACGACCGAGAGCGAGCGCGACAGCGATTCCGCGCGCGCGATGGCGCCCTTGCGCCTCATGGCCCCGAGATGGTCCTGGGCGGAGCTCACCGCGATGCGGAAGTGGCGGGCCACCTCGCGCACCGTGGGCGGGTAGCTGTGGTCAGAAACAAACTTCTGGATGAAGGTTAGAATTTTCTGCTGCCGTTCGGTGAGTGGCTGCATGGCGGACCTCCTTTTGTTTTGTCCAAACGCTGACCTCAAGAAAAAATCTGGACCATCCCTTGGCCCCTATCCGTTCCACGAGTGAAACCTCAACCTTCATGGTCATCCCTCCCCGTCCGTGTACACTTTGCGCAGCCGCCACACGAAGGTCTTCGAGTTGAACTCCAGCTCGAAGACGTCCGTTCCGTTCGTCACGGTCAAGAGCGACACGCCCACTTCCCCGCGCGTGTCCTGCCACTGATACGTGACGCGCTCAATAGGAACACGCCTCCCGCGCCAGCCCATCCAAACCGGCTGGACGGCGCCGCGTTTGAAGACACAGCCAACCTCGACGACCTCGTCGATCTCCGTCATGGAAAAATCCTCGAAGGGGTGAATTCAAAAGTCCGAACATTTGTACGGTAGTATACCGTACATCTGTATGGGTGTCAAGAGAGGTCCTTCGGGCGGGAAGAGTGGCCCTCAGGATGACAGCAATTAGGAGGCGTGGGAGGACGCCTGGCGGGCGCTCTGGGAGGCCTGCAGGGCCTCAGAAAGGGCCGCTACGGCTGTGCCATTGACGGTATAGGCATTCGGCCCCAGGAAGGTGTAGAAAGGCTGGATTTGAGGCCCAAGCTGCTCGCCGGCCTCGGCCAGGCGGGCCGCCAGCTTGAGCTTGAGGGTCACGGCCACCAGGGATTCCTCGACGAGGACGGGGGCAGTCCCCCACTCCAGCCGGCGGGTGAACAGGTTCACAGCCGCGGGCTCGGAGCCTGCAATCACCGTGTGCTTCTGAATGTCGGTCGAGTTCGTGAGGACACCCGCGAAGATTCCCCCAAGCTGCTTGCGCGAAGACATCAGGAAGACGGCGTTCGGAATCTGCTCTGCATCGTAAACAGCTTTGACCCGTTCCGAGCCCACGAGTTCCAGCACTTCCTCCATCCTGGGCTGCTGATCCGCTCGCGTGACCACGCGAATGAGATGGCGGGGCGAGTCTTCGAGGTGATGCGCGAGGATAGCGGCGATTCCCTCCACGTCAAAAATGCGCGGGATCTCGAGGACCACTGCCGCAGGTGCGTCGCTCCGAGCAGCGAGCGCCGGCTCCTGCTCCTCAAGCGCGTCCTGGATCGCCTGCACATCTCCCCTCTCGCGCAACCGGCGGCCCATCGCATACGCCAGCTTGCGTTGCGCCAGCGGCCGCGGCAAGCCCTCGAGGTTCGGAATGCGGCTCGAGAGCGCGAAGGCCGCCATCCCGCTCGGCCTCAGCCCGTGCCCTCCATTGATGTACGCGAAAGAGACTTCAGGCAAAACTGCTGCCACTCGGCCGGGAACTTGGCGCGGGCGCCGGCGGGCAAGCTGCGCACTGGGTGGAACCGACCGCGCCGGCGCAGGGCGTTCTCCTTGCTGACGCAACTGCGGAAGCTGCCTGTTCCAATCATCCAGGTAGCGAATCACGCCGCCTGACATCGCCCGGGCGAGCGGGAGAAAATCCCGGGAGCTAAAAGAAACATTTGAGTACCCTTGTTTCCAAAACCTCAGCTTCTCGATGATACGGCCGCCCGAGCCTCCGGGCAACAGGGCTTCCCAAAGCATCGCGTACCCAAAGATCGGTGTCATCTCTGGATCCGACATCCATTGTGAAAAGGATAGGGTCAAAAAGTTTCCCAAGGCGAGGGCTAAGAGCAGTCGGAACTCATTTGAGTCCTCAATTTCCCGCTCCGGCTCGATGCCTGACTGCACGTACTGGTCCATGGTGTAAACTGACTGATCTTGGGACGCAAGCCCCTTCGCCCAGTCTTTCGGAAAGAACGGACCCGGGCCGGAGCCCGGCGCGAGTCCGGTCATGCGGCGAATGATCCGGACTATTTCAAACCGCTCGTGGACTTCCTGAGACATCTTGTAGGTGAAGACTCGCAGGAAGTCTGGGAGTAAGGCGCGAAGATATTCCGTGGCATCCGAGCTTAGGGGGAACAGACTTTCTGCAGGCCAGTTTCGGCTGCGCAAATGACGAACGACGGGATTGGTTTCCCGCCCCGCCGAATCCATCCGGCTGTCAAGTCTCGGATCCAGACTCTTGGTCAAACTTTCCTCGGCTAAATTCTCAAAAAACGATAGGAGCTCAAATCCCGCCGCCTCCCCTGCAAGCACAAACGCGAGGCTGGCGAAACGCTCGAACTCAAAAGGTCCGCTCCAAATCGCCTTCCAGTACTCCCCAAGGGGGTTGATGCCGATTGCGAATCTGGCTCCTGCTTCTGTCGGAACCTTCGCGTACATGATTCCTTCGGCGTTCTTGCCAATGAGGGACCCTGCTTTCGGAACGCCGACTTGCGCAAGACGCTCCAGGTGCTCGCTGGGATAACCGTTCGCCTTGGCCCAGTCGATCAACCAGTTGACAGCGATGAGAGTTGCCTGTTTCGCCGTGGGAAGATCCGCCACGACCTCCAGCGCCTTCCAAGGTTGCCGCTGGCCCTCTTGATCCACTCGTGCTGACGTCTGGCGAGTCCCACCGGCGGGCGCGCGTCGAACCATGGCAAACTTGAAAAGCATCTTGCCCCCTTGGCCCGGAAGCATTTCCCAATCGGGTACGCCCATTTGGAAAATCACATAAGGAACATCAGCATTTCTTGCGACGAGCATCCCGAATTCATCCGCGGCGAGCATCCCGAAAACCTGCGCCTCCGATCTGAAGCGCAAGCCCGCTCCCGCATGCGTATACGCCGGAAAATCATCAGCAGTCAGGCCCCGCTCCAAAAGCTCACGCTTGAAATCCGGCGGGATATCCTCAAGGCCGAGCCAGCCGCTCGTGATGAGCTCGATCCTCACGGGCGTCTCGAGTCCTCCAATCAAGCGAATGCGCAGATCCGGATGGAGGCGCGTAAATCCGGGAAGGAACTCTTGATTCAGGCGGCGCCCTAAACGGCTGCGGTTAAGTTCCGGCAGCTCTCCTACACCGAACTCCCTCACCCGATAAAAATCATGCGTGATGGTAAAGAACTCGCCACTCGTTACAAGTTCATCCCACGGGGCTGCGGCGGGTTCGGTGAAGTAGCCGAATCTCTCAGCAAAGCGGACCGCAAATTCTTGCAGAGCCGGGTAAACCACGTTGATGTCCCCGGAATTCATGATGGCGCGCACTTGAATGTGGTCAGGATTCACGTTCTGCAGTTTCGTCGCGTCTTCGGTGACCTCATCATAAAAAAACTCGACAGAAAGATTCTTCACGCGCCCATCACCCGCAAGCCCTTGCGGGAAACCCTCGCGCAGGAGTGGAGCCTTGAGGACCTCACTGACGCTTTCCCTCGTCACGGATTCGACCGGCTGTGCAGCTGCGGGCGCGCGGCGGGGCGCTTCCTTGAGATGACGGACGCGCGTCGCATACCGATGAAGGGCGCTGTAAACGCCCTCGGGATGGACCTGTTGTCCCGTGACTCTTTCAACGAACCAAACAAGTTCCAACGCCATCGCTCGGGCGTGAAGTCCCAGGCCGTTGAAAACCCGGGCTCCCTGCGCGAGCGCATCCTTGAGGTAAGGCGGCAGGGGCCTCGGCTTCCCCCCTTTCGTCCTATAGATCGCATCGAAAACTTGCGCGCCCGGCCGGATCACGCCAGGATCTTTGAGGGGTGACGCGTTGTCGCTCTGACCCACGCCGGTGGCGTTCACAAGGATGTCTGCCTGGGAGATCGCTTCCGACAATCGCGGGTGATCGCGCTCCGGCGTGCGCCGCTCAAAGGCAGGCCATATGTCCACGCGGGGCAAGATGAGCCCGCCCCCCTCGCGATAGAAATTCACCATGCGCCAAATTCCCTGTGCTGCGCGCAGCTCCTGGGGAAGCACACTCAATGTGAGACGCTCGAGCTCCACAGGCAGAAGGGCTGCGACGAGGGCCTGACCAAGCCCTCCCCACGCTCCCTGCACCACGACGCGGGCCCCGCGCAAATTGCCGGAGCGTTCAGCCGACGCGCCCCACACGCGCCGGTATTGATCCACCCACCCGCGGCCGTCTGTGTTGGTCCCGTAGAGGGCTTTCACCTCGCCCGTCTCGCGCCTCTGCACGAACACGTCGTTGCCCACTCGGAGAGGTCCCACTGCGGGATCCCAGTGCCGGACGATTTTCCCGAGGTCAATCTTGTAAGGATTCGTGGCCGTAATAAAAACCACCTGCGGCAGCAACTGAAGAGCTGACAAAACATCCCTCACCCCGCGGAATCCGCGGCCCAGGCCACTCCTGAGCAAGTGGGGAATCTCGAGCGGCAGATGGAGGAGCCGCACGCCGGCGTCCGCAAGAGGATCTGCCAGATCCGGCAACTTGTTTAAGGCATGCGTGATCGCGGGAGGCGTGTTGGATCCCAGCACGGACTCTCCGAGATGAACGCCGAGGCAGAGCGCAGGGTCGGCCAGGTCGAATCCGTACGCTCGAATCCAAGTCATTCGCGATGCGATCTGGAAGAGATACTCGCGCAGCCGATCGTCCGATCGCTGCGGTCTCAAGCTAGGCGCGGGAGCCGCTGCGTACACATGAGTCTCATAGCGAATCGGGAGGCCTGATGACTTGGCCTCTCCTGCAGTGGTGAACCGACCGTCCTCAGGGCCAAAGAATCGATACCCTGAAATGGCCTCGATGAGTTCCAATTGATTCCAGGTGAAACCGTTCAGTCGGACCGTGCGCATGGCCGTATGGACCACCTGCGGTTGAAAGCCGGCGAGACGATAGGCATCCTGGATCCTTCCCGTTCCCAAATAGGCCGGCAGCGAAGCCACCACCTGGGTTGAGGGTGACGCAAATTGAATCGCCTGCCCCAGGAACTTGCGAAAGACCCCAAGGCCGTCAGAGTAAGCCGCGCCCGCGGGAAGGACATAATCGAAATTGGCCATATCCTCGGCGGTCAGGTGCCTCGAGAGCTGCTCCCGACGCGCCGGCATGATCGGAGCATTAAAAAGAATGAGGACCGCCTTGCCTCCCTCGTTGAGGAACTGCTGCAAGACAGGGTGCTGAGCGGGCAATGAAAAGCGCTCGAAAAGATCACTTTGAAGCGCTGCAGCTTGATCGCGCAGGCCATGGTGGAACACCACATTGTGCCAAGCCGTCCGCACGGCTTTATCCGACACATCGGCCACGATGATCCGCAGGCGTTTCCCAGATCGCTTGCTGAAGGCAGCGGCCAAGGAACCGATGCTCCCCGATCCCGTCCCAATTTCGACGACCCAATCCCCATCTCTGAGTGCAGGCAGAATAGGATCTACCGTGCCATCGGCAAGAATTTGAGTCGCCGCATCCGGTTCCAAAACGGACGCGTACGGCAAGCTCACCGGCACGCTGAGATCGCCCGCTTGAAACGTCACTTGGCGGATGGGCCCAAAGACCTGCTCGACAGCTTGCTGAGCTTCCAGCTCAGTCACCCGATGGGCATCGAACCAGGTGTAGCGGTCGGGGCGCGGCTCGGAATCCACCAACGCCTGAGCCAGAAGCGATCGATCCAGCCCGATCGCTTCCGGCGTGGTCGGCAAGCCGAACGGCACGGCCATGCGCTTGAGGTAGCCGGCATCCTGGCCCTGCAGGTGCGCCATGAGGAGCGCCGTGACGAAAACGAGGTCGCCGTGCAAGATCCGCACGTCGCGGTCGAGGGAGTACTCCTGTAGAAGCCTCTCGACAAAATACGAGACAATATGTTCGCTGCCGGAGGCCGGACGGCCCGAACCGATCAGGACCATGTTGCGCACGTACGGAATGAGAATCTGGATCAGTTTGGCGACGCCTTCGGGTGAAGAAGAGCTAATGAGGGCCGCGTTCGATTCCAAATCCCGAAGCGTCTGTTCCGCAGTACGGCGTACTGTCTCGACCGGCGGGTCCCGCCCTGCAGAGGCCGAGAGGCGCCAATCCTCGAGAGCTGTATACGTTGTCCACGTGTCGCCCACGACTGCGCGCAAGCCGTCCTGATCCTGCGCCAACAGGTCCACGTCGAAATAGACTTTCCTGGCGGACCCCACTGAAATCGTTTTCACCTTCACCCGCCCGCCGGGGGTCTCCCGGTACTGCAGTTTGTAGCCCATCGGCACAATCGTGGAGAGACTGACGGGAATCGCGACGACGTCGATGTCGAGGATCTGGCCGATCCATTTAGCCCATTCGGTGGAGGCGCCGCGCCCGATGGAAAGGATGACGGTCGGCTCGTGCTCTCTCGCCTTGGCGACAAGCCCTTCGAGATGGTCACGATAGACGGCGGGCGCTTTGAGAATTGGAACATTGGCCAGAAGCGGAATGCACTGCGGGCAGGACTGCCTCAAAGCGGACAGGGAGTGCTCGGAGGTGATGACCAGCGCACGGACCTTGCCGCGAAGCGTCGTGCGAAGCGCTTTGAGCGCAACACCTTGCCCCACCTCAATGGATTCCGGAAAGAGCGGGCGGGTCAGCTCATCCAGCGTGAATCGCCGATCATCCTGCCAAACCAATAGGGCCGGCTGACTGCCCCTTGCACTCAAATATTTCGCCACGGGACCGAGCTCCATTTGGTGATTGCGCTCGGCTTGCCGTCCTTGCCGTTCGCTGACACCGCTCGCCATTTGAAACGACTCGCTGCGACCCTGCTTGGTATGCAGGACAACGGTCTGCATGTTGGCTTGAGCGCTTGCTTTGCGTTCCACGCGCTGCACGTCTGCCAGGGTTAGCGCAAACGCTTCAAAGATAAAGTTTCCCACGAGAGGGTTCGAGATGCCGGCGGCTTCGAGCAGTCCGGCAGCCTGGGCGCCTGCGGGCTGGAACTCAATCAAGAAACTTCCGGGTGCAACCAACGCTCCCATCGTCCGATATTCCTTGCCCAGGTTGAGATAGAAAATGTCCCGAGTGACACCCGAGCGGACGAACCGGAACTGCTGCTCATGTCCATGTCCGCTGACCATGACACGATCGGCATCCCGCCACGCTTTGAAGAACGATTTGGGCACCCGCCTGAGATTGACGCCCGTATATCGGGAGCCGTC
>CAZPNG010000074.1:0-12015 GCA_964587845.1 uncultured bacterium
CCGCCATGAGCAGCGTCCAGTCCGTGAAGTGCAGGCTTTGAAAATACGCCAAGCCCACCGGCAGCGTGTAGCGCTCCGGGGTACTCATCACGATGAGCGGCCACATGAAGTTCGTCCAGGAGCCCAGAAACGTGAAGATCGTGAGCGTGGCCAGGGCCGGCTGGGAGAGCGGAAGAATGATACGGCTATAGATTCCAAAGAGCGAGCAGCCGTCGATCTTGGCGGCGTCCTCCAGCTCCTTGGGGAGCGACAAAAAGAACTGCCTCAAGAGAAACGTGCCGTAGGCCGTGAAAATGCCTGGCAGGATGAGCGCCTGGTAGGTGTCGATCCAGCCCAGCATGCGCAGCAGGATGAACACGGGGATCATGGTCACCGCAGACGGGATCATCATCGTGGCCAGGTAGCCGAGAAAGAGCTTGTCGCGGCCCGGGAAGCGCAGGCGCGCGAAGGCGTAACCGGCCAGCGAACTGGTGGCCACCACGCCGAGGGTGGTCAAGAGAGCGACAAAGATCGAGTTCCAATAAAACTTCAGGAACGGCACCACCCGGGATGCCGCCACGTAGTTCTGCCAAACAAAGGTGGTCGGGACCCAGCCCGCCCACCAGGCCTGGCGCGTCCAGACGTCGCCCGGGCGCGAGAGCGAGGTGGTGAGCATCCAGAGAAATGGCAGCACCATGCTGGTCGAGCCCAGCGCCAGAAAAACATAGGCTACGAGCGCCTTCGCGCACCGCACGCGCCGTGTCCTGAGTTTGACGCTATCCCCCGCCGTCATGTCAATAATGCACCGTCTTGGTGCCGATTCTCCAGTAAACCAGGGTAAACGCGAAGATCACCAGGAACAAAAGCCAGGACACCGCGCACGCGTAGCCCATCTCAAACCACTGGAACGCGTTGTTGTAGATGTAGTACATGATGGTGGTCGTGGAGCCGTTGGGCCCGCCGCCGGTCATCACGTAAGCTGCGTCGAAACCGGACTGAAATCCGCCGATGATGCTCATGACGGCGATGAAGAAGGTCGTGGGCGAAATCATCGGCCAGGTGATGGCCCAGAACTTCTGCCATCCGCTCGCTCCGTCGATCTCGGCAGCTTCATACAAGTCGCGCGGGATGCCCTGCAACGCGGCCAGGTAAAGGATCGCGTTGTGTCCTCCGATGCCCTGCCACAAACCCATCAGGATCAGCGCGGGCTTGGCCCACAGCTCATCGGTGAGCCAGTTGGGGCCCTGCCAAGACTGCCCCAGGAGCCTGCCCACCTGGCGAATGAACAAATTCAAAAACCCGAACTCCGGGTTGTAGATCATGCGCCACAAGACGTAAATCGCCACCCCCCAACAAATCGTGGGCAGGAAGAACGCGGTGCGAAACAGGACAATTCCCCGCAGCTTCTGGTTCATGGCCAGGGCCACCGCCAGGGATCCCATCATGCCCAGGGGGATCCCCATCATGAGGGTTAGGGTGTTGGCGCAATACTTCCAAAAGTAGGAGTCCTTGAGCAGGCGCGCGAAGTTCTCCAGGCCCACCCACTGGGGCGGTGCCAGCAGGCTCCAGTTCACAAAACTCAGCGCGAAGGAAGCTCCCACCGGGATCAGCGTGAACGCCAGAAACCCTGCAAGGTTGGGAGCCAAGAACAGATAGGCCCCTATGGCTTCCTTCGTCGAGCTTTTGAGTTTCATTGGGATTCCCGCACCACCCGCGGGCAATCGAGATGTCGAACTAGGCCGACAGGCGGACCTCACTGACGAGCTGCGGTTGCGCGCGGCCCTCCACCACGTCCTCCGTGATGACACATTCGACCACCCCGACCATCGACGGCAGCTCGTACATGAGGTCCAGCATCAAGTCCTCGAGAATCGCTCGCAGCGCGCGGGCCCCGGTCTTCTTGGCCATGGCTTTGCGCGCGATGGCGCGCAGGGCCTCCTGCGTGAAGCGCAGCGTCGCGTTCTCCATGCGGAAAAACTCCTGGTACTGACGCAACAGGGAATTCTTGGGCTCGGCGAGCACGCGCACGAGTTCATCTTCGCCCAAGCCGTCGAGCGTCGAGACCACGGAAAAGCGCCCGATGAATTCCGGAATGAAGCCGAACCTGAGCAGGTCTTCCGTTTCCGCGAAGTGCAGGAGGCCCTTGCCCTCCACCTTGCGGCTCTTCGCCACGGCGCCGAAACCCACCACGTTGTGCCCGATACGTCGCTCGATGATTTTTTCCAGGTTGGCGAATGTGCCGCCGCAAATAAAGAGGATGTTGGTGGTGTCGAGCTGCAGGTACTCCTGCTGGGGGTGCTTGCGCCCGCCCTGCGGAGGAATGTTGGAGATCGTGCCCTCGAGGATTTTCAGCAGCGCCTGTTGGACGCCCTCGCCCGACACGTCACGCGTGATGGAGACATTGTCGGTCGTGCGCGCAATCTTGTCGATCTCATCGATGTAGACAATGCCGAGCTCCGCGCGCTGACGGTCGAAATTGGCCACCTGCAGAAGGCGCAGGAGCACGTTCTCAACGTCCTCGCCCACGTAGCCCGCTTCCGTCAGCGTCGTGGCGTCCGCAATGGCCAACGGCACATCCAACAGCTTGGCGAGCGTGCGCGCCAGCAGCGTCTTGCCGCACCCCGTGGGGCCGATCAGCAGCACGTTGCTCTTTTCAAGCTCAATCATCTCCTCACCGGCAAGCTTCTCGCGCCGGGTCGCGAAGGTCTTGATGCGCTTGTAGTGATTGTGGACCGCCACGGCAAGCTGTTTCTTGGCGCGGTCCTGTCCTATGACGTAGCCGTCGAGCTGCTCGCGGATCGTGCGGGGCTTGGGCACCTCCGTGATCTGCGGCATGCGGGGCTTAACCTCGCGGGTGCGCTCCTTGTCGAGAATTTCCGAGCACACGCGCACACACACGTCGCAGATGTACACGCCGGGTCCGGCGAAGATTTTCTTCACTTCCTTGCGCTTGTCACGTCCGCAAAAGGAGCAACGTTCGGCCATATTCCCTTTCACCTTTCCCGTGCCCCGCCACAAAAATCGGCGGGGCGGCCCGGCTGCCCGGCCTGGATTCGAACCAGGAACCGCGGCTCCAAAGGCCGGTGTGATACCGTTTCACTACCGGGCAAACGAATGGTGCCACGTCTCAGTTGCTTTTGGCCCAAAGATCGAAGAAACCGGGCACCGCACTAGCTCAAGCCTTCCACGTCCTCGCCGAGCGGCGCGTCGAGCTCTTCATTCCGGTGACCGCCTGTCAGGCGCTGTGTGCCAGCCGGACCGTCCAGCGAGGATCTGCCATGCGACGCGCGCAAGAACGCGCCTCCTCTCTTGAGCGAAACATTGCAAAGAGCGTTGGTCCGCTGCCGGTGAGGCAACTCGCTCTCCCACCGGCTTCCTGAAGCCTTTGCCACGCCTCAAAAAGGAGCCCTTTTTGAAACAAAGCAGCCCCCGCAAGATGGTTGCGGAGGCACTTGGAAACTTGCGGTAAATCTTTATTCCTTAAATAGTTAGATAGAAGTCTAACATCGGCCTTGGCCTTTGTCAAGGCGATCGGGGAAAATACGTGCTGCAGGCAGTGTTCGTAAACCCGCCTGGTGCTTAGGGAAAAGGGGAAGCAGATCAGAACCAGCTGGAGCCGGGGGCTCGGCGCCACCGGCGTGAGCCGCTCTCCCCGGCCCAAGCCGAGGGCCTGTGGAATACCGAGCAAAAAGAAGGGGACGTCCGCCCCCAACTGTGCCCCAAGGCGAACCAGATCC
Source organism: uncultured bacterium (assembly GCA_964587845.1). Lineage (GTDB taxonomy): Bacteria > Omnitrophota > Omnitrophia > Omnitrophales > CAZPNG01 > CAZPNG01. Next base: position 3,717 of record CAZPNG010000074.1, read on the forward strand.
TTTTTCGTAAGCCCTAAGCGGGCCAGGCGGGAGGCAGCCTTCAAAAAGGAGGCGGCGTCACTGGATCCGCCGCCCAGTCCCGCTCCGATGGGAATTCGTTTCGTCAGGTGGACGTGGAATCCACAGGCAAGCTTGAAACGGGCTGCCAGAAGTCGGTAGCCTTTTGCAATGAGGTTGGAAGGGCCCTCAAGGCTCGGCAGGCGCCGTCCTTGCGGCGTGGAAACGCGTAACGTCAGGCGGCGCTCACGCGTGGGCTCCACAACGAGACCGTCGGCCAGCGAGAGGCGGTGAAAAAGCGTGCAGAGATTGTGACTGCCATCCCGCCGCCGCCCGAGCACAGCCAGGTAGAGGTTAAGCTTTGCGGGACTGGTGAGGCGCACGATGTCGCCTGATTAGATTAAGACCAGGATTTCTTCTTGTGCCGGTGCTTGCGGAGCTTTTTCTTCCGCTTGTGCACGTTCATCTTGTGCTTCCGGCGCTTCCTGCCACACGGCATGCTGACCTCCAAACGCGGAGATCCTTCGGCGATTCATCCGTCGCCTCAGGATGATCCCCCTTCCCTCTGAGCCTAGGGGATCACTTTGTTGAGCGGGTATTCGATGATTCCCTGAGCCCCGGCCGCCTTGAGCCGCGGGATGAGCACTCGGACAAGCACTTCGTCGATGACGGTGTCCACGTCAAACCAGTTCGGGTCGCTCAACTCCGAAACCGTCGGGTTCTTTAAAGCAGGCAACAATGCGAGAATCGCCTTGAGGTTCTTCTTGTGGACGTTGAGCTTCACGCCCACTTTCTCCTGCGCGAGGATGGCACCCTGGAGCAACATGGCGATCGTCTCGAGCTTCGCCTTTTTCCACGGATCGCGAATGCTCTTGCGGTTGGCAATCAGCTGCGTGCGCGACTCAAGCACCGTGTCAACGATGCGCAAGTTGTTGGCGCGCAGGCTTGAGCCGGTCTCTGTCGCCTCCACGATGGCGTCGGCGAGCAGGGGCGGCTTCACCTCGGTGGCCCCCCAGGAGAATTCCACCGAGGCCTTGACGCGTTTCTTGGCCAGGTAGCGGCGCGTGACATTCACAAGCTCGGTGGCGATCTTCTTGCCCGCCAAGTCCTTGACGCTCTTCACAGGGGAGCTCTCGTGCACCGCCAGGACCCAGCGCACGGGGTTTGAGGTCTGCTTCGAGTAGGTGAGGTCGCAAATGCGCTCGACTCGGGCGCCGTTTTCCACGACCCAGTCATACCCCGTCAGGCCGGCGTCCACGATGCCGTCCTGGACGTAACGCGGCATCTCCTGCGGCCGGTACAGCACGAAGTCGAGCTCCCGATCGTCACAGCCCGGGTAATAGGAGCGTGAGCCGACGTAGAGGTGAAAGCCGGCCTTCTCGAAGAGGGTGAACGTGGCCTTCTCGAGGCTCCCCTTCGGCAAAGCAAACTTGAGCACCGGTTTTCCTTCAGTTGACCGCGTCATAGACCGTGGAGTCTAGCCCCCCACCCCACCCCTGTCAATGCCCATCCCCAGCCCGTCTCTCGCGCGCGGCCGGGAGGACCGGTCTCTCGCGGCTTGATAGATTCTGAGGAAGGGCACCGACCAGCGCTCGGACAATCGCTTGCAGTCTTCATATTCAGGGACGCCGGCGCGAACGAAGCCGTCGAGGAACCCGACCTTCACTCGCACGGGCCCGTAGCGCGTGCGCACGCGCTCCATCTTGCGGCCCATGATGAGGCGGTCCACCTCCTGGCAACGCACGCCGAGGGTCGGGCATTCGCGGAAAAGGGTTTCGGCAAGCCGGGTGCGGTCCGGCACGCGCGCCAGCACGGTGAGCTTCACGGCCGGCCTGAACTTTTTCATCAGGATGGGTGTCAGGAAAACGTCGAGCGCGCCGGCTTTGAAAAGCTTTTGGGCAAGGGGCTCAAACTCCAGGGGCCGAACGTCGTCCAGGTTCGACTCCAAGCACACAATCCGGTCGTTCGCGAACGGGGCCCACGCCCGCCCCACGCTGACACGCAGCACGTTCGACCGGTCCGCAAGGTCCGCCTGTCCTGCTCCGTAGCCCACGCGCTCAAGCTCCAAGGCAGGCAGCTCATCGGAGGGATCGCACAGCACGCTCAGGAAAGTGGCCCCGGTCGGCGTCACGAGCTCGTGCTCGGGCGATCGGGCATCGACACGAAACCCTTTGAGAAGCTCGAGGGTCGCCGGCGCAGGCACGGGAAAAATCCCGTGGTGGCCGCGTGAAATTCCCCGGCCCAAGGCCAGCGAGCGCACAAAACACTTTTCGACGCCGAGCCGCTCGAGCCCCAGGGCGGCGCCGACAAAATCCACGATCGAATCCACGGCGCCAAGTTCATGGAAAGCGACGCGCGCCGGTGTCGTGCCATGCAATCTTGCCTCCACGACCGCCAACTGGTGAAAGAAAGCGAGCGCGCGGCGCTTCACGGCGGGCGACAAGCGGCTCGCTGCAATCATCTTGCGGATGTCTCTGTACGCGCGATGGTGATGATGGCCGTGATCGTGAGCCACATGGACGGAAAACTGCGTCGCCATGAACTCGCCCTTGCGCACGCGCCGGGCTGAAAGCCGGTAGCCGTGGACGGGAAGCTTGCCGAGCTCGCGGGTAAGCCACGCAAAGGGCACCCCGGCATCCAGGAGCGCCCCCACGGTCATGTCGCCGCTGATTCCGGAGGGGCAGTCAAAAATGAGGACGTTCATCGACGGGTCTTCCGCCCTCGAACGTTGAGAATCAAATGCGCCATGCACGCGGCGCCATAGCCGTTGCCGATGTTCACGACCGCGACCCCCTGGGCGCAGCTGTTCAGCATGGTGAGGAGAGCCGAAAGCCCCTCAAAGTGCGCGCCGTACCCCACCGCCGTCGGGACCGCGATCACGGGCCGATCCGTGAGCCCCGCCACAACGCTGGCCAGCGCGCCCTCCATGCCCGCGACGCAGAGGATCACCTCCGCTCGGCGCATGCGGGGGATTTGATCCAGCAACCTTTGCAGGCCTGCGACGCCGCAGTCGTAAGCGCGGCAAACCCGGTGGCCCAGCACCTCGAGGGTCAAGGCCGCCTCTTCCGCCACAGGAGCGTCGCTGGTGCCGCCGCTCATCACCATCACGGCGCCGGCGCCCGTGCGCTTTCGTCCCCGGAGGGCCCGGGCGGGATACGCCAGCCGCGCCACAGGCGAAAAGGCAAGCCCGTCGACCTGTCGAGAGATTTCTTCGAATCGCTCAGTGGTCAGGCGCGTGACCACGAAGGCGTGGCCGCTGTTGAGCATCGAGCGCAAAATCTCGATCAGTTCCTGCGGGGTTTTACCGGGGGCGTAGATGCCTTCGGGCAGGCCCTTGCGGATGCTGCGGTGATGGTCGAGGCGCGCAGATCGCAGGGTTTCATACGAGAGGTTCCTCAAGCGCTCGAACGCCTCTCCAGGCGTAAGCTTTCGCGCGTGGACATCCTTCAGGACGCGCCGGATCGCTTCGCGGGTGTACATTCTATCGATCCCTGTCTCCCCCTACGTCTTTGGTGAAATGGGCCACGAGGTGGCCGAAGAGGGTCAGCAACGCGACCACAATCCCCGTCGCCATCAACGCGGCTACGTACATGCCCGCGCCGACGGCCAGCCCGATTCCCGAGGCGGTCCACACGCTGGCCGCCGTGGTGAGCCCGCGCACCGTCGTCTGGGAACGGATGATGGTGCCGGCCCCCAAAAATCCGATGCCGCTCACGACTTGCGCGGCAATTCGGCTCGGGTCCACGTCTGCCACGCCCTGATAAGTCAGGAACAGTTGCACCGAGACTAGCATGATCAAACACGAGCCGGTGGACACCAACGCGTGGGTCCTGAACCCTGCCTCCTTGCCCTGAATCTCGCGCTCAAGCCCGATCAGAGCGCCGTAAAAGGCCGCCAGGCTCAGTTTGATGAGCGCTTCCATGTCTGCGGGACTAAAGGCCATCGCCCCCTCCTTTCAGGACCAACTCAAATTAGGGTCAGCTCCCAACGCCAAGCTGCTGCGCCTGCCCTCGCGAAACCTCACGGCCCCCGCGCGCGCGATCATGGCGGCGTTGTCGATCGCGTACGCGAAAGGCGAAAGATACAGATCGAGCGCCTGCTCGCGCGCGAGCTCTTCCAGCCGCCGCCGCAGGAGCGTGTTGGCCACCACCCCGCCGCCCGCTGCGAGCGCGCGAACCCTCGCGCGGCGGCACGCCTCGCGCGTCTTCCGAACCAGGTCGTCGACCACGGCCCGCTCAAAGGAGGCGCACAAGTCCGCACGATTCTTTACGCTCACGCCGTGCCTGCGAACGTGATACAACACGGCGGTCTTGATGCCGCTGAAAGAAAAGTCCAAGCTGCCGGCAAGGACGCCGGCCCGGAAGGCCACGGCGTGAGGGTTCCCCCGCCGCGCCAGCCGGTCAATCTCCGGTCCACCAGGATAGCCCAGGCCGAGGATTTTCGCAACTTTGTCAAAGGCCTCCCCTGCCGCGTCATCCAGAGTTTCACCCAGGACGCGGAAGCGGCGGCGATGGTAGCGCACCAGGACCGTGTGCCCGCCGGACACGACCAGGCCGACGTACGGACCCGCCGGCCGCTCGCGCTCAATGAAGTTCGCCTCCAGATGCGCCTCCAGATGATTGACCCCCAGGAGGGGAACCCCCAGGCGCGCCGCCAGCGCCTTGGCGAAGGAAACCCCGACCAGGAGCGCCCCGATCAGGCCGGGCCCCGCCGTGACGGCCACCAGATCAATGTCCTTGAGTCTCACGCGAGCGCGGCGAAGCGCCTCCTCCAGCACCCGGTCGAGCAGCACGAAATGGTGGCGCGAGGCGATCTCCGGCACCACGCCGCCGAACCGCACGTGGTGGCGCAGGCTCGAAGCCACCACCGAGGAGCGCAGGGTATGCTTCCCTTCCAGCACCGCGCAGGCCGTCTCATCGCACGAGGTTTCAATGCCGAGCGTCAACATCGTTCGAAGGATCCCTAAATCCCCTCCAAGTATTCGATGGCGGCTTGCAAGATCGAGTCCCCACCTGCGCCCCGATCGTCCTTGACGGAAATGTCCGGTTGCACGCCGTGCAGGTCGATGTTCTGCCCGCTGGGCGAAAGGTAATGCTGGGTCGTGAGCTTCAGGGCCGTCCCGTCCCTTAAGGGGAACACCGTCTGCACGGACCCCTTGCCGTAGGTGCCCTCGCCGATCACCTTGGCTCGCCCATGGTCATGAAGGGACGCCGCCAGGATCTCTGAGCCGCTCACCGTGCCCTGGTTGACCAGCACCGCTACCGGGGCCTCCATCCGCATGGAACTGCGCTGCGCATAGCGCTGAAGCAGGTCGGAGGCCGAGCGGCCCTGGATCGCCACGACCAGCTTTCCTTCCGGTAGGAACAGGTCGGCGAGCGCGCAACTCGATTCGAGCGTCCCGCCGGGGTTGTCGCGCAGGTCCAGGACCAGCTTCTTGTAGCCGCGTTGCCGAAACCGCTCGAGGGCTTGCTCCATCTCGCCCCGCGTGCGGTCTGCGAACTCGTGAACAGCAATCAAAGCAATCTCGGGGGTCACCCGACTCGGGCCCTCCAGCGTGGCCACCGTGATCTTCCGGCGCGTCATTTCAAAGCTGAGCTGCTCGACTCCCCGCTCGATGCCCACGTTCACCACCGAATCCAGGGGGCCCTTAAGCTCTGAGACAATCTGCGAAATCGTCATCCCGACGGTCGAGCGGCCATTCAGCGTGCGCACGATGTCGTCGCGCAGGAGGCCGGCTTCATACGCAGGCATTCCCTGCACCGTCTCGGCGACCACCACATCCCTGCCCTTCATCTTTAAGAGCAACCCCACCCCGCCGTAAACGCCCCGCACCTTGTCCTTAACGTGTTCGAAGGAATCCGCCGGCAGGTAGGCGCAGTACTCATCGAGCTGTTCGGCGACGGCGTCCAGGGCCTTGGCCACGAGATCGGCGATCGAGACGTCCTTGACGTAATGATTCTGGATGAGCCCCATGGCTTCCACGAACACCGCGAGGGGCATGGGCAGGGTGATCGACTGAACCCGGCCTGCCGCGGCGAGCGCGCCCAGCGCCAGGACAAAAACGAGCGGGAGGACAACCTTACGGCGCGGCATCGAGACGAGTTTTGAGCACGCGGTTCACGAGTTCCGGGTTGGCCTTGCCCTTGGACTCGCGCATGACTTGGCCCACGAGGTAGCCCAGGGCCTCGCGCTTGCCGCCGCGGTAGTCGGCTACCGACTTGGGGAAAGCCTGGAGCACGCGCTCCACGACGTCCCGGATGGCCGCGTCATCGCTCACCTGCGACCAACCGTGTTCCTGGATGAGCGCGGAAGCAGTCTTGCCTGTGTCCAGCATGGCCGGTAAGACATCCTTGGCGATCTTTCCGCTGATCGTTCCCTGCTCGATCAAACGGATGAGGTCCGCCAACATCCCAGGTTTCAAAGCGAGCGCCGCGAACGTGAGCTTGCGCGCGTTCATGTGCGCCAGGAGCTCAGATTGAATCCAGTTGCTCGAAAGTTTGGCTGATGCGCCGCCGCTCACCACCGCCTCGAAGAAGTCCGCCCTCTTGCGCTCGCTGGCCAGCACGGCGGCGTCGTAGCCCGAGAGCCCGAACTGAGACACGAACCGCGCCTCGCGCTCGGCCGGGAGCTCCGGCAGGGTCTTGCGGATGCGCTCGACCTCCTCGCGAGACACGGTGAACGGCACGAGGTCCGGCTCCGGAAAGTAGCGGTAGTCGTGCGCCTCTTCTTTGGAGCGCATGGGCGCCGTGACGCTCTTGGCGTCATTCCACAGCCGCGTCTCCAGGCGGATGCGCTCGCCCGCTTCGAGAGCCGCGATCTGGCGCTCGATCTCGTAGCGCAGGGCACGCTCGACAGCGCGGAACGAGTTGAGGTTCTTGATCTCGGCCTTCGTGCCGAGCTTCGGGTCTCCCTTCTTGCGCACGGAAACGTTGGCGTCGCAGCGCAAATGCCCTTCCTCCATGTTGCAATCGCTGACCTCGAGATACTGGAGGGTGGCTTTGATCTGATCGAGATACACGTGCGCCTCTTCGGGAGAGGAAATTTCGGGCTGGGTCACAATCTCGAGAAGGGGCACGCCCGCGCGGTTGTAGTCCACGAGACTCCCGTTGCGCACGTTTTCATGCAAGAGCTTCCCGGCATCCTCTTCCAAATGCGCGCGCACGATGCCGACGCGCTTGGGGCCGGAGGGCGTTTGAATCTCGAGATACCCGTCGTGGGAAACGGGCTGGTCGTACTGCGAGATTTGGTAGGCCTTGGGCAGGTCGGGATAAAAGTAGTTCTTGCGGTCGAACTTGAGGCGCTCCGCCACCGTGCAGTTCAAGGCCAACGCCACTTTGATGGCGTACTCGAGCACCTTGCGGTTCAGCACCGGCAGCGACCCCGGCAAGCCCAGGCACACGGGGCAGGTGTTGCGGTTCGGCTCCGCGCCGAACTGGGTCGAGCAAGGGCAGAAAATCTTGCTTTGGGTCTGGAGCTGCACGTGGGTCTCCAGCCCGATCACGGCCTCGTAGGCCGTGCTTACAGTTTGGGCTTCTCGCGGTGCCATGGCGTGGCTTGCTCGTAGGTGTGGGCGACCCGAAAGAGCGTCTCCTCCTGGAAGAGATTGCCGATGAGCTGGAGGCCCACGGGCAGGCGCTTGCCGTCGAACCCGCAAGGCAGGACGATCGCGGGAACGCCCGCGAGGTTGACGGGGATCGTAAAGATGTCCGAGAGGTACATCTCGAGCGGGTTGTTGACTTTTTCCCCGATCCCGAAAGCAGTCGTGGGCGCCGTAGGGGTGAGGATCACGTCCGCTTGAGTGAACGCCTTCTCAAAGTCCCGGCGGATCAACGTGCGCACGCGCTGCGCGCGCAGGTAGTAGGCGTCATAGTAACCGGCCGAGAGCACGAACGTGCCCAAGAGAATGCGGCGCTTGGCCTCTGCGCCGAAGCCCTGATCGCGGGTCTCCATGTACATGTCGTAAAGGGAAGCTTCGCTCCAGCGCCGGCCGTACTGCACGCCGTCAAAGCGCGCCAGGTTGGAGCTTGCCTCTGCCACCGCCACAATATAGTAGACGGCAACGGCCTGAGGCGTATGGGGCAGGGAAATGTCCACGAGCCGCGCGCCCTTGGACTCGAGAGTCTTGGCGGCCTCCCGCACGCGCGCCAGGACATCGCGGTCAATCCCCTCCACGAAGTACTCTTTGGGGAGCCCGATGCGCACGCCCTTCACATCCTGGAGGAGAGCTTTCTCGTAGTCGGGAACCGGGACAGGCGCCGAGGTCGAGTCCTTTGGATCGTGGCCCGCAATCACCTTCATCAGC
>CAZPNG010000075.1:0-13102 GCA_964587845.1 uncultured bacterium
GCTCCAGGTTTGGAACGGGGATGCCTTTGCGAGCAGTCCCTTGGGGGATGGCGTCAACGGCGATCGGGTCCAGCATGGCTTGGATCAAGTCCTCCTCGAGCGCCCGCCTGGCAAGCGATTCCACGAACTCTGCGAAGACACGCTGCCTCTGAGACGGGGGGCCTTTTAAGCGCTCCGCATACTCGGCCTCATGCTCGCGGAAGTGCCGGTAAGCCAGATGGTGAAGCTCTGTCCACGGCAAGCGCCCTTCAAAGCGCGGCGCCCCCATGAAGTGGGTCGGGAACTCGCAGACGCCGATGAGCGCCGCGTCGTGCTCGCTTACGACAATGCCGCCGGCTTTAAGGGCTTCCTTCACAACGCCGCCATAGTCTGCAATTCTTTGCTTCGTCAGCTCGCCTCCTGTCCAGCGGACAAGGAATTCCGTATCGCCCAGGTAGGCGAAAAACTCCTCGAAGGCCCTCCTCGTGAGATTTCCGCGGGGTCGAGCGGCCAGGATGTCACCCATCATGTTGTGCTCCACTTCATGCTGAGCGTCTCCAAGGAGGTCGATCACGAAAGCGGGCCGCATCGCGGCTCTGTCATTGAACACGAAACCGGAATGCGCCCGGGTCTCCTGGCGCTTGCTCTTGCGAAATTTCCGCAAGCTGGTCGATTCAAAAACCTTCCACAGGATCTCGCGCGTCTCGAGCCGAGAGCGCCAGCCAAATTCCTGCTGATGCAGAACGACCTGCGCGGCGAGGATGGGCACCAGCGTGCCGCGCCGGTAGCGCAAATCGGAGGCGACCTCCCGGCTGCCCGGCCACGGCACTGCGTCCCGAAGCACCGGTTCCGCGCGCTCCACCAGGGTGGAGAACGCAGCGTCAAACCTCGGCTCAAACTGCTCATCCCCGGGATAGGGCATGTCCAGCATCGCTTCCAGGAATGCCAGGGCGCTGCTTTCCGGAAATCGACCTCTCGCGTCGGCGACGGCCCGCACAATCGGCGCGAGGTCATCGTAGACACGCGAGAAGACCGCCGTGCCGACGGCATCGCACACGGCATCGTATACGTCCAGCTCGGAACGCGCGCGCCGGATGAGCGCGGCATGATGCTCAAGTGAGCGATCAGACTCCCCGATCCGGTGGAGGAGCCGCAGGCGCTTGCCGACGGCTTCCTGGGTCGGCCTGCGAGCGCGCAGGCGCTCGTACTCGGCGAGGGAAAGCGCCAATCCGGCGGGCCCGGCGGCCGCGAGCATGATGGCAAGTTCATCGACGGCGCCGCCTCTCGCCGCCCGAAAGCGGCGGGCGAGGGGCTGGGCAGCTCTTTCGTTCATGGCTTGCAGGAGGATTTGTACCCTCCCCAGCATGGATGGCGCCTCACCCGACAGAATCATCGCGATCAGGCCCTCGACCGACCAGGGGTTTTCTTCGACCCACCTCCTCAAGTTTTCCATGTGCTGCGCCAGTCTGAACTCAAGTTCATCTAGCTGCGTATACCAGTCGGGATCCGAAATGTGAATCTTGGTGACGTAGGCCAGCTTCGCCTCGTCAAGCTTTGCCCGCAGGACCGCCGCATGCTCCTCGGAGAGGCCGGCCGCGCCTTGCGAGCGGGCCGAAGAGAGGCGGCGAACTCGAAAGTCATCGCGCATGCGCGTGAACTCTTTGCGGCCGTCAGGGTAAATCTTGAGCCGGTAGTCTTTCTCGTATGCGCGGCCGTCGCGCGCCTTGAACGTGGCGCGGGCGCGCCACAGGCCGCTGGGCTTATGTGCGCGCGTGAAGACCATCTCAGTGAGATCCAAGCCGTCCTCGCTCCCCCCCGCTTTGCGGAGTTCATCGCGATCAAACCAGCTCATTGCGATATCTTCCTCAAGCGAGTCCCTTTCCTCGCGCGGGTGCTGGTGAAAGGCAAACCACTCCTCGCGGGACGAGGGGACGGACGGCGTGGCCTGGATGTTTTCCCAGCCCGCAAACCAGGCCCTCTCGTCTTTCATCTGCCAGGTCCGTACCGTGACTTCTCCGGGGACAAAGCGGGTGGACTCCATGCCCCCCTGCTTCGTGGCGGTGAATTGAATCGTGCCGCCGCGCTCGACGTCGTTGATCTCCGTGAGAGACTTCCTGAGGGGTGGAAGGTACTCGGCCTCCGTGTCAAAACCCCCGACGGAGCGGGCCTGATGTTGAAAGAGTACGGCCGCCATGAAATCGACGAGCGGCCTTGCGCCGACTTGGGCGAGAAAGAGGTCGAGGACCGGGTGTCCGGGTTCGGCATCCCCTGTCATCAAAAGACCTTCCAAGGGGTGCCACGTGAAGAAGGCCAATTCCAAGCCGGCCGGCTCCTGAAACTGCGGCCCTGTCTGAACGCCATACCCAATCTGAGTCCGATCACCGGAAATGCGGAAGGTCAAGCGCGTCGTCCCGTCCTGCCCCCTCCACTCGTAGCGAAGATCGAGGGGAATGCCGGGGATAAGCCCGTGCGGATCGAAGCGCTCCTCGAGGGCACGCGCCACAGAATCGAGTTCGCGCTGGAAGGCCTCGAAGAGAAGCGCTTCAGTGCGCTCCGTTTGAGGCGGCACCTTTTTCGTGCGGCTCACGCTAAACCGCTGCGCGAGCTCGCGGGAGCGAGCTGCGGCTTTGCGGGCCGGTTTCGATGCAGTCCACAAGACGAAGGTCCACTGCCGGCCCGCTTCGTCCCGGTCTCCTGCCTGCACAAGCGGCTCCTCATATTCAAACGCGGGATCGATGCCCCACAGCGCGTCCTGATCGTACTCAACGGTCGGCCCGATTCCCGAGTCCGGCTCTCCCCGATACCCCGCTGCGATCACATGAGTCACGTTTCCAAGACCCGGAATGAGCCGGAAGGCCGCGTAGTTGGTGATGCCATACTCAAACCACGGGCCATGAAAGCCGGCTCCGATGCTGGCGATGAGAACAGTTTCCAACTCGGAAGCCGGAACCTGTGCGATGATTTGCCGGGTCGCGGTCAGATCCCCGCGGATAAGGCGGGCCGAGGCCGGGTCGATGCCGTTGAGCGCCAGGTTTTCCTCGGCACGTTTCAACTCGGCAGCGTCCCGATCGATCAAAACAAGCTGCGTGGCGTCGCGCTTGGCCGCGGCGATTGCAACCACCCCTTCTCCCGCCCCGGCAACGACCACGCGCCGGCCTGCCACCGGCACCGCCAACACAGCCACAAGCGTTTGCAGCGTGTAGCGGCTCCCCCGCGGGTGCTGAAACCAGGTGCGGTGCAGGTCGCGGACGCGGATCACGTTTCCGCCGAGGGCACCGCGCAGCCGCTCATCCAGCGCCTGATAGCGGGCTTCATCTAAAATGAAGAGCGGCCCCACGCGCAGAAGATACACGCCCTCGTGAAGCGCGCCGTAGTCATCTTTCCACTCCAGGCGCTCATCCTTCCAACGCTCCCAAACGAATCGCCGGCCGCGGTAGTTCACCACGCCCGCGTCGGCAAGGTCTCGCTCCGGCTGACGCCCCAGGTCCTGCACGATCTGGCGGCTGAGGTGCTGCCGGAGCGCTTCGTCACCGGAATCCACCAGGAGCGTGACGCCTGTGAGCGAGCGCGCCGCCGCTTGGCGCGCGCGAAGCTCGCGGGCCAGCGGCGCGAGATCAGGAATGAATACGCCGCGGTTGCGGCGCACCCGGGGATAGCGGGAGCGCAGGGCCCTTGCCTGTGGAACAATCAAGCCGGCGCGGGTGGCCCTTGCGGCGAGCTCTTCGACGAACTCTGCGAAGACCTGGCGGCTTGCGCGGCCGCCTCGGGATAACGTTTGCTCATACGCCTGCTTTCTCTCAGCCAGGAGCTTGCGCCCCATGACGAGCACCCGGGTCCAGGGGATTGCGCGGCCGGATCGCCCCTCAAAGCGCGTCAGGATTTCCCAGAGGGCTCCGATGGCTGCAACGTGTTGGTTCCGGGTCGCTCCGCGATCGCGCCGGGCGACGCGCAGGTGAGTGCGGTAGTTTTTCCTCTCCTCCCGCGTGAATATAGGCTGCCGCCGGCGCTCGAAAAAAGCGAGCGTCCCCAGAAACGAAAAGAACTCATCAAACGCCTTCCTGCGGGCGCGGATGGGCTTGGCGCCCTCGAGCGGGTCCGGATCGGCGTAATGTTCCTGCTCGTGAGCAAGCACTCCGAGCAGGAACCGAAGGGTCGTGCCGCGCCGTTTGGGCAGCTTCAGCATTTTCCAGGTCTTGAGAATGACCGGGCTCACGCGCATCCGGGCATCAGCGGGATTCTTCTGCAGAGGGGACGACAGGGACGTGAACCGGACGATCTGCTCCAGGATCGCGCGCGCCTCAAGCCAATCAGTCTCCTTCACATCTTGGTAGTGTGTCGCAAGCATGGCGAGCTTGAGCGGCACCAGAGTGGCGCGAGAAAGATGTTGTATCTCGAGCCGTTCTTCTCCTCTCGCGAGCGCGTCTGCCAAGAGGGGGCGGGCCGCGCGCGCCAAGCTGCGCATGGCTCTCGAGAACTTGGCTTGCGCATCCTCATCGTTCAGATGTGGAGCATCGAGAACTGTTCCCAGGATTTTGAGTCTTAGAGAGTCAGGGTATCGGCGGCTTGCCTTGAGCACAGCATCGCGCAGGGGCCGCCGTTCAACGTTCTCGACCGAAAGCGCTGCCCCCACCAAGTGCGTCAGCACCTTGAGCACGTCTTCTTCACTTGAGGCCTCCTCGGCCATCTTCGCGAGCCGCTTCAGATTTCTTGAGTCGGCAGAAACGAGTGCGCCCAGGAGCGCCTGTGCTTTTAGAACTGTCTCCGCCGTGTCGCGCCGGGCGAGCAAGCCGTGCAGGCGCCTGACCGCCCGCTCAACGCCTTTGGGTCCCGACAACACCAGGGCCTTGGCGAAGCCGCTGCGCTTCGGAAACACCTTTGAGCTGGTGCCTCGCATTCTCGCGAAGGCCCTCTCGAACGCCGTCACGCCGTAATCACGGGTGGCTTGAACAAGAACCATAACCCCCTCAGTGACAGGATGGCCCCGGACGATGCTGCGCACGAGCGGAGCGAACGCGACAGGTCCTGCCTCCGCCCATCGAAGAAACACATTCGCCTCCACCGAAGCTGCAAGTGTGGCGCCCCGCACGGACATTCCCGCACCCACGCGCTTGCGAACTCCTTCTGCAAACCGAGTGGCGGCCTCGATCGCTTCGGCCATTTTAGGCATGGGTATTGACATCACCTCGCTCTCGCGCATGGACAGGTCTATCTCCTGCCTTCGGGATTGCCCGCTCGCGCGCGCCGGTGCGTGGCGCTCGAACTCGCGGGCCAGCAGCAGAAGGTAAGGGGCAACGATGCCCCTGCGCCCGCTCACGCCGAAGCGGGGCGCTTCCACCATCTCTTCGGTAGGGCGGGGCCTGATCAAGCCCTCCTCGTACGCCCGCCGGGCGAGCGTTTCCACGTAATCGGCGAATGCGCGGCGGCGCTCCTGCCGGCTTCCTCGTGCCAATCGGGCGAAGACGCCCATGTGCTCTTGCATGTGCAGGTAGGCGAGGAAAAGGAGTTCTGTCCAAGGAATGCGCTCCCCATGCTCAGGCGCCCCACGGAATCGGGCTACGATCTCGCCCACGCCGATCAGGCCCGCCACATGCTCCCTGGGGGCGACGCCGCCGTTTGCGTTCACCAACAAGAGTGCATTTACAAAATCCAACGCTTCGCCCAACGTGATAAGCTGAACTCCCCTGCGATCCAGGAAGGCCCGTATTCCCAAGTAGGCCAGGAACTCCTCGAGCGCCCTGCGAGGCAGTCCGGCCGGCAGGTCGGGAGAGATGGGATACCCCATGTTGTGTTCCACCTCGTGCGCTGCCGCCGCCACAAGATTGATGTAGCGCTTGCCTTTCAAAGCGCTCCGGTCGCCGAATCGAAACCATGATGTCGCCATGGGCAGGATGGCCTCTTTCCTGCGAAATGTTTTGACGGCTGTCCTCTCAAAGACCAACCTCAGAACAGCCCCCACATCCTTGGGCGATTTCATCCCGAGGGCGGCCTGGTGATCGATCACCTGGCTCACGAGGAGGGGAATCATCGCGGCGCGCTCGAAATCTTCGTCCCGAGCCCAATCGGTGCGGCTGAGCGCCTGCGTTAGCAATTGCCGGGAAGCTCCTTGAAGCGCGGGAAGCGCAGCTGCGTACGCGTCCGCAAAACGCGCATCGTCCGGGCCCGGAAGTTCCAAAACCGCCCGCAAGACCTTCAGCCGCGCGCTCTGCGGCCAGCGCGCAATCGCTTCGTCCACAGCCGCTGCGATCGGTGCCCGCTCCTCGCGGTATCCTTCAAAAACCACCACCCGCAGAAGATCGCAGAGCAGGCCCGAGAATTCCCGCTCGCCGGCCGCCTCGCGCAGGGCCGCCACAATCTGGGTCCGCTCGGCAGGCGAGTACATGAGGCCGCGCAGAATCGTGAGCCGCCGCCTGACCTTGCCCACGGTGTCGCGCCCGGTGCGGTAGCGCTTGTAGAGCGCGAGCGCTGCGGTCACGCCGGCCGGGCCAGCGTACCCCAGAAGCAGGGCAAATCGCCGCCGCGGGTCGCCTCCTCGCGGCGCAAGCGCCCCTAAGAAGGCCCGGGCGAGAGGACCGGCCGCCCGATCCCCCATCACACTCACCAGGAATTCAAGCGCCATTGCGCCCCAAGAAGCGGGCGGATCCGGCGTGAGATGAGAAATCAGCACATCCACCGCCCACGGGTTCGCCTCCACCCAGCTCCGAAGGTGAGCGGTTCGCTGTTCCAGATCCTTCTCAAGCCGCGCGCGGTATTGCGTGGAATCCCCGGTGTACGCCGCCAGCCCACCCTGGACATGGGCAGCTTCGAGTGCCTCGGCCACGCGCGCCGACAGCTCTTCCAATCGCTGGCTCTGAAGGTCCCCGCCGTTCTGTGATCGCGCCGGCGCTTTGCGCTCCCTGAGTTCGTGCGCGAGGAGCCAAAGATACGGAGCCACGATCCCCTTTCGACCCTCCACCCCGAATCGGGGCGTGTCGTCAGGCCTGACCGGGAGCGAAGGCCTGATCAAGCCGGCTTCAAAGGCGCGACGGGCGAGCGTTTCGACATAGTCCGCGAAGCCGTGGCGCCGCCTCTTGCGGCTGCCCCGCCCTGTCCAGCCATAGGCGGGCCCGGTATGCTCGCGCATGTGCGAGTAGGCGAGCCGCAGAAGCTCGCTCCACGGCACACCGCCTCGGTGGGCCAGGCCCGCCCATGCGAAGTGGCGCACGAACTCGCGCACACCGACCAGGCCCGCCACGTGCTCCTCCACCGCGATGCCTCCCCTCTCGTCGACCTGAAGGGCTGCATCGCCAAGCTTGCGCGCCTCGCCCCAGGTGATGATCGAAATGCCCCACCGGCCAAGGAACGCGCGCGCCCCCAGGTAGGCCAGAAACTCCTTGATCGATTCACGCGGAAGGCGCGGCAGGTCGGGGTAAACGGGCTCGCCCATGTTGTGCTCCACCTCGTGCGCCGCCACCGTGACGAGATCGATATACGGCGCTCCCAAGAGCACGCTTTCGTCCCCGAACCAAAAGCGCGCAGTGGCGTAGGCTGTAAGCCGGTTGCCTGTGCGCCTGCGGAAAGTCTTCACGACCGTGCCGCGAAACACCCGCGCCAGGACGCCCACCACGGTCTCAGGTGAGCGGATGCCGAGGGCTGCCTGATGGTCAATCACTTGGCTTGCGAGGAGCGGAATGAGCGCGGCCCGCTCAAAATCTTCTTTGCGCGTGGCGTCCTTGCGGGCCACCGCCTGCGCCAGGAATTTTCTCGCGGCTTCGTTCAGTGCAGGGAAAGCCCCCGCAAACTTTTTCTGAAGTTCCGGGTCCTTCGGCCCGGGCACATCCAGAACGGCGCGGAGGACTTTCAGGCGCGAGCTCTCCGGATAGCGGGTGATCGCCTCATCGACCACCGCCCGGATGGGGCCGCGATCGACATTTTCCCTGCGAAAGACGGCCACATGAATGACGTCGCACAGCGCGCTCGCAAACTCCGGCTCGCTCGCCGCTTCGCGCAGAATCTGGACCAGCCGGCTTGCATCTGCGACCGCAAGGCCTTCGACGAGCGCAAGGCGCCTTGCGACCCGCTCGCTGGTGTCTCGGCCGCGCCGGTAGCGCCGGTAAAGCGCCAGCGCCTGAGCGAGTCCGGCCGGCCCGGCGCGGGAGATCAACGCAGCAACGAGCGGGAGCTCCACTGCCGCTCCCCCGCGGGCATCTAAGAAGGCCCGAACGAACACCGGGACCATGGGCTCACCGATCATGCTCGCGAGGGACAAGACGCCCTGCCCAATGCTCTGCGCAACCCCGGGATCGATAGGAACGGTGAGGGCATGGGACGCCAACTGCTCCGTCACCGCGAGGCTCGCCTTGAGCCAGCGGCGCAATTCAGGGATGCGGCGCCCCAACTCCTCGAGATTCCAGCCGGTGGGTGAAGCTGCTGCAGCCTCCAACTCTGCAAACAGCCTTCCCGCTTCAGCCATGAGTTTGACAAGCTGTTGCGCAGCTTGATTCCCGGGCCCGGAACTCTCGCCTTGCGAGCGCGCCGCCGCCTGCCGCGGCACGGGCACGCGCACAATTTCATACAATCCGCTGCGGCGCGACTGGGTCAGGTGGTAGGGTTGAGGCAACAGGTGGTTTATTTGCTGCACGATCGGCGCCGGATCGTCTAAAAGAACCCGGGTACGAAAACGCAGCTCCAGGGTCTTCAGAATTTGCGCATACCGTTCCTCCGCAAGACGCGCGATCCTCTGGACCAAACGTCTCGCAATCCCTTCGGCAGCTTGAGAAACATATCCGTCCCGCAGGACCATCGCCAAGCGCTGTGCCGGCTCCTTGAGCTGCGGGTGAATTCCTTCCGCCAAGCGCCTCACGCCGGCATAAAGGCTCCTCAACGCTTCTGCCCGGCCGGTCCGGCCGCGGCCCAGGGCCTTCAAATCCAAAAGCGCGTACATCAATCTGGCATCCGAAGACAGGGATCCCGTCTTGGCATCGGCATCTTCGAGCAGGAAACGCTGGTAGGATTGGAGCAAAACTCCGAGCCATTCAACCGCCCGCGACGGCGAAGTGGAGGAACCCACCGTTCGGATTGCGCCGGCAAGCAGCGCCCGCGCTTCCCGCCGATAGCGCTCTATCTCCGGCGCTCTCTTCGTCTCCAGGATTCCGATGCGCACGATCTCGCGCAGGTCATGCTCCTGCAGCAGCTCGCTCACGAAACGGTTCCGGTCCGCTGCGATCGCTTTCCTCAAAAGGTTCATGGCAAGATACTGGGTTCTCTCATCACCGGTAAGCTCGGCGACGTCGAACACCCGCAGGATGGCTCCCACGTGGCCGGGACCGAGAAATTGGAAGATGTCCTGATAGCTTTCGGCCACTGCTCCGAAAACCCGGAACGCCCGGGCGGCGATCTGCGGCGGACCCCGCTCGAGGAGATCGAGAATCAGAGGCATGGTGCGGGCCCGCAAGTCGGCCGACGCGAGACGGCCGCGCTTGCGAAGGACGTCCAATCTTCGCAGGCCCGCGAGGACGGTCGGAATGCTTTTGGACTGCAGAGAGCCGGTGAGCAGCCAGGGCCAAACGAAACGCTCGATCAGGATCCTTCCCATTGCCAGGACCCCGAGCGCCGCTACGACAGCGCCCCAGGCAGAGACGGAGTGCACGATCTTCCAGGAGACGCCTGCGAGGATCACCGTCAATCCGTACGCAAGGCGGCTCGCCGTCACCACCCTTCCGAAAAGCCGGAAGGTGTAGGGCGCCTCCGTGTCGTCGTGATAGTCGCTCTCGACCAGCCCGAGCTTCTCTTCCAAGGAATAATCGATGCGCGCCGCGGCCTCACGGCGGCCCCCCTCGTGCCCCTTTGCAGTTTTCGCAAAGAACAACGGCCCGCCGTAGTTGCTGGTGTGCACTTCATAAGGCACCCCCCGCTCGCGCAGGGCACGCTCGAGGATCATGCCGAACACAACGACATCTCCGTCCGTCGCTCGCCTGCCGCTCGATACAAAGTCCTCAAGGTAACCTCCAAGCCAAGTCGACAGGTCATAGCCAACCTCCCGGAGGCCGCCCGTCGCCCATCGCTCCACGAAGTCTTTTGTCGCCGCGGCGCGGTCCAGAGCGGCCGGCGCAAGGACCTCTTCGTAAAGGTCTCTCAAAAAGCTTCCGAACTCTGCGCGGCCACTTCGCTCGGCGAGCGCTTCGGCGGCAGTTTCCCATGTGACCATGCCCAACGGTTCCACTTCGTGGACCAAGCCGACGAGCCGCAGCAAGCTTTCGCCCAAGACTTTTTCAAAATTCTTCGACAACCCTCCCTCGAGAATCTCGACGGCCATGCGCTCTCTGGGCCAGAACGGCCGGGTCAAGTCCCGCACCCGCGCGAGGGTGAGTTTCACAACCGGTCGCGCGGAATCAATCTCGGCATAAATCTCAAAACCACCTTCCGGCTCTGCGGGCTGTCCCGCGCGCCAGGAAAGACTGACCCCGAAGCGCTCGCCCTCGAGGCGCTGAATGCGAAATCCAACGGGCCGCTTGCCATTGAGGGTCTCGTCGTGCCACTCGGTCCACAGCTTGCGCGCCACGACCGAAGCCAGAGGATCTTGGATCAGGTCGCCGGTGTCGACGCCTGCTTTGCCGACTTTCCCATAGCGGTCGTACTTCGCCCGCTTGTCGGCTTCGCTCAGAACTTCATAGGCTTCGGCGGCGGCCTTGAATTTTTTCTCGGCTTCAGGATTGTTCGGATTTCTGTCAGGATGATATTTAAGTGCAAGTTTCCGGTATGCCCGCTTAATCTCGTCATCGGTTGCGTCGCGGCGAACGCCCCGCACGTCGGAATAATCACCCTCTGCTTCGCCTTCGACAGGCTCATCGTGCCTGGGTGCACGCTGGGCAATGGCCATGCTCGCGGAGACGGGCCACACCAGCGTGAATAAAGAGAGGTCGGGATTCCAAACCACCGCGTAGGGCCAGCCGGCGGCGCGGAAGGCTTCGTTCAGAGCCCCCACCTCGGGCGCTGTCTGCTCCAACAAGACCTCCCGCCAGGAGCGCACGGCGACGGCATGCGGCGTGACCAGCTTCTCAAACGCAGCGCTGATGGCCCCAAGCCGGTTGATGAGCGGGGCCAACTCGCCCTCGAGCTCGCTATCGGCCTCAAGCTGCGCGATGAGGGCATCTAAGTCTTTGTCTCCCCCGCTCGTGGATCTCAAGATGGCAATCTGCTCGGCCCTTTCCCGCTCTTTGGCGCGGTCCCGGGTGAAGAAAGCGGCATACTTTCTCAGGAGCCCGTCCACAGACTCCTCCAGAGAAGCCGGGGACGGGGCCCTGTTCTTCTCAATCTGCCGGGCCGCCGACCGCGCGGCCTCCAGAAGCGGCCTGCCGACCTCCTGATCGTCCAAGCCGCGCCTTTGCGCCGCGTCTTGAGCGGCAATCAGCACGATGCTGAGGACCTGGAGGCACTTATCAATCTCGACCGGATTGAGGACCTGCGCATACCGTAAGAGCGTCCAGGCGCTTTGTTCCGCCGCTCGCCAGGAAGCCGGCGACGTGACAACCATCGCCAAAGACTGAAGATCGGACAGCCCGAACTCTGCAAAGAGGTTCGCCACCGCTTCCTGCTTTGCCTCAGCGGGCAGGTCATAAGCCCGATGAAAAACTTGCATGAGCGTCTCGAGAACCCACGGAGGAACGTGTTTCCACGCGGCGAGCGGCTGTGGCCTGCCCACTCTCTCACCCACCAGCAGGCTCTCTGCGAGAGCGTCCAGAGCGGGTCTCAGAAATCGCGCCCGGAACTCATCGACTGTGAAAAAGTCGCTTCGGACAAGATCTCTAAGTCTGTGCAGTCCGATCGCAATGGCTGTCGGATCGCCGCTCCGCAAATACAAGCCGAGCAAGCGCGGCCAAAGAACCCGGTCAGCCAGCCGCTTGAGGGCATCGGGTACAAGACCCGCGAGCAGCGCGGCCACGATGCCGGACAGAAAGGCGCCTTGGAAAAACAAGGTCACGGAGACAGCAGCAAGCCCCGCAGCAGCCAGCAAGCCCAGGCTCGATGACAGGACCGACAGCAGCGGGATGCGGCGCCCGAACCAGTGCAAGACCAGCCAACGGCCCTTCCCGGTCGTCTGCGCCTCTGCCGGCGAGCGCGCGGCGGACTGGCGCAGGAGCTGGCCCGCCAGCACAGCCAGGTCGGCGACCCAAATGCCGCGCGGGGGGCGCCGCGTGGGGTAGTGGGGCTCTTCCTGCACAAGCTTGGGGACAATCAGCCCGGCGGCATGCGCGCGGCGGATGAGTTCGGTCACAAATTCGGCGAACACGCCGTGGCGCTCACGGCGCCGGCCGAGTCTTTCCGCATACTCCTTCTCCTTCTCGTCGATCAGCGGGTAAGCGATTTCCTGCAAGCGGCGCCAGGGCACCGCACCCCCCGCGCCGGAAGCGCTCTCAAAGCGGTTGGCGATCTCCCAGAGCGCGGCCCGCGCGGCCTGATGCTCTTGATAGCGGCCCGAGGTGACGCCCTTGGCCGATCTCACTTCAATCAGATTCAGGAACTCAGTCCCGCTGTCCGCGCCCGTAGACCCGTCTCTACCCAAACTCTCGAAGAAGGCGCGCGAGCCGAGAAATGAAAAGAATCCCGTGAAGGTTTCGCGAAAAAAACTCTTCTTCGATTTGCCGAACAACCCGTGCCGCACGCTGTGTTCGATTTCATGTGCCATGTCGCTCACAGCGTCCTCCCAACCTTTTCCCACGTAGGTGCGGCCGTCGAAAACAAACCCGGAGTCCGCACGCCCCCGGCGCCGAGCGACAAAGGCCGTGTCCTCCACCACGCTTCGCATGACGGAGCGGAACCGGCCGCCGAATCGCTTGTGCCTGGCTTCCTCCAGGATCAAGACGCTCGCCAAGAGCGGAACCCACACGGAACGCGTCCGATCTCTCCGCCTGATCAGGCCTGCTTTGTCCCGGCGCTGCAGGGTCTCCCGCACGAGGGCTTCGGCATCGGCTTGGGCCGAGGCCACCCACGCCTGCGTTTTTCCCTCAAGGTCCGCCTCATGGGGCCTGGGATACTCGACGAGTCTTTTGAGGAGCTTGATCCGCAGGGAGTCCGGATGGCCCTGTGCCATGACGTCGAAGGCGGTGCGAACGGGTTGGGGTTTGGTCGTCGCAAGAGTGGCCATGAT
>CAZPNG010000076.1:0-3798 GCA_964587845.1 uncultured bacterium
ATGCCATACACATCCTGTACACGCGCAATGCGTATGTGGCCGACCTGATTCAGCGGCTTCTTGTAGGAAACCTCGAGCGGCAAGTTCGGGAAAGCACCTGCTATACCTCGGGGCGTTACACGGAGTACCCGTACCAAGCGCATCACTTCGGCCTGCCGCCGGGGGTGGTGCTCGAGAACATGCTCACCCTTTTGGCGGCTCGCTATCTGCGTCGTCCCTCACGGCCACCCGCCCATTTCGGGGAGTGGATCAAGCGCACCTTCGGGCGCGGGATCGCCCAGCACTTTATGATTCCATACAACCGCAAGCAGTGGGCGTGGCCGCTTGAGGACATGGGGTACGATTGGATTGCCGGCCGCGTGCCCACGCCGCGCGTGCGCGACATCCTGCGGGGCGCGCTGCGGCCGCCCGGAAAAAAGTACGGCCCCAACCACGAGTTTTGGTATCCGGCCCGGGGCGGGATCGAAGCCCTCGCGCGCGCGTTCGTCGAGAGACTGCCGGACCGGAATCTTTTCCTCAACTCGACGGTCGAGCGGATCGATCCCGCCCGGCGCGAGATTCATCTAGCCGACGGGCGCGCGATTTCTTATGACACGCTCATTTCCACGCTCCCGGCGCCCGCCGTGGTGCGCTTGTTGGGCGGGCAAGCGCCTGAGCCGGTCCGCGCCTGCGCCGCCGGCCTGCGATCGAACACGGTCCACACGGTGAACATCGGCCTTGCGGGGGCGAGCCTGGGCGTGCAGAAGTTCATGCATTGGGTTTACTTCCCGTCCGATGAAACGATCTTTCACCGCGTGAGTTTTCCCGCCCGCTTCTCGAAGTCCATGGCGCCGGCCGGCTGCTGCTCCATCCAGGCCGAGGTGAGCGAATCCGTCCACCGGCCCGTGAATCGGCGGACGCTCGTGCGGGACAGTTTGGAAGGGCTCGTGCGCGTGGGCCTGCTTCGCCCGGGAGAAGAGCGGCCCGTGGGTGAGGGGGGCCGGGTTCTGATGACGGATGTCGCGACGCTCGATCCCGCCTACGTGATCTATGACCTTCATCATCGGGCGAACCGGCGTGCCGTGCTCGACTACCTGCAAAGCGTGGGAATCGCAAGCTGCGGCCGGTTTGGAGAGTGGAAGTATTTCAACATGGATCACGCGATCCTGGCCGGCAAGCGCGCCGCCGACGAGGCCTTTGCGGGTATGCCCGCGCTGGAGGGGGTGTGAGCGTGCGTTCGCGTGCCGCGGTTTATCCCGCGATCGAGCCGGTTGCCTCGGGCGGGCATCGGCCCTTCTGGTCGGTGATGATTCCCTCCTACAACTGCACGGCGTATCTCGAGAAGACGATGGGCTCTGTTGTCGCCCAAGACGAGGGAGCCGATCGCATGCAGATCGAGGTGGTTGATGATTGTTCCACCCAGGATGATCCGGCCGGCCTCGTCGGGCGCGTGGGGCAGGGGCGGGTCTCGTTCTTTCGGCAACCGCGCAACGTGGGCGTGACGGCAAACTTCAACGCCTGCGTGCGCCGCGCGAGGGGGGAGTGGGTGCACATTCTGCACGGCGATGATTACGTGCTGCCGGGTTTTTACCGCGCCTATGGGGCTCTCATCGAGCGCCACCCCGCAGCAACCATGATCATCGGTCCCGCGGTGCTCGTGGATGCGGCAGACCGGCCTCTGGGCGTCTCGATGGCGATGGCTTCACGCGAAGGCCCTGTGGCGGATTTTGCGGTCCGCGAGGCGGTGCGCAACTGGACCCGCACGCCATCGGCCGTGGTGCGCCGCAGCGTGTATGAGCGAAGCGGCGGATTCTTGGAGTCCTTGCGCCACACGGCCGACTGGGAACTTTTCTTCCGCGCGGGCCTGGCGGGGCCGGTGGTCACAGCGGCGGAGCCGCACTGCGCCTACCGCGTTCACGCCGCGAGCGACACGCTTCGATGGGCGCTCGGGGGCGAGAACATCCGCGAAAGTATTCAAACGATTGATCTCTGCCTCGCTCGCTTTCCCGAGAAGGTTCGCCGCGCGCTTGGCGCCACGCGCCATGATGCGCTTGCCTTGTACGCGGACAAGCTGGCCCAGGAGTTCCGTGAGAGCGGGATGTCGGAAGCAAGCTTGAGACAAGCGACTTGGGCCTTCCGGTTGCGCCCCACGCGCCCGCGCTGGGAATTCCTCCTGCGAGCCGGCACGATGGCCTTGAAACGCCGGCTCAGGCGGCGGCGCGCGGCCGGAAAGCGTTTGGCGGCCCGGTCCGATTCTGGTAAACTCAGCCCTTCAGCCGATCAAGAACCCCTTCTGCGCCTGTAGCTCAGTCGGAAAGAGCAACAGCCTTCTAAGCTGTGGGTCGGCCGTTCAAATCGGCCCAGGCGCACGACTTCCATGAATTCCTCGGATCACGCGTCAAACGACGTTACTCGTCGCAGGGGAAGGGGTGTATCCACACCTTGAGGACGTTGTTCCACCCGTCAAACGGGCCGGTCGTAAAGGCCGAATACCGCGAGAAGGTCCCGATCTGATAGGGAGGCTCAGGAAACAGCCAAGCGAAAAGGGGCAGGCGATGGGCCTCGCCCGGAGCCTTGACCCTGCGCTCGCCGCTTTTCAACTTCAGAACATTCCACCAGTCAAGCGGCCACGCTGTGAAGGCGGAGTAGGGTGAGAACGTGCCGAAGTACTTGGGTTCCCGGCACGTCTTTTCGGGCATCCGGACCACTGGCTTGGGAATATCCGCGATCTCCGTGACACCTCGCCACTCGTACTGAATGGCGGCCGGCGGTTCCGGCACGCCCTGCAGTCCTTTCGCAGTCGGAACGTCGCCCCGGGGCGCATAGGGCTCGTGCGGCGGCGTCTGCCAAACTAGTTTGACCGGAGGTTCCGTGGGGGTCGCAACGGGAACGGGCGGCTCTGAAGGCGGAATCACCTCATGGACAGGTGGCGGCGTGGGACGCGGATGAATGACAATGATAGGGGGTTGCGGAGGCGTCGGCGTTGCCGTCGGCCCTGGCGACGGGCCAGGGCCTGGTGACGCAGAAGGACTAGGACTCGGGCTTGGTGACGGAAGCGAACTCGGGCTCGGGCTTGGAGTGGGCGTCGATGTGGGAGCCGGGGACGGCGGCGGGCTCTCCGGAACGGCAAGGCCGCCCAGTCCAAACAGCGAGAAGTGGGTGCTCTGCGCCTGGACCTTCGCCGAGTCCAGATCGATGAACAGATGTCCCGGCACGAGTTCCCAGGATTGGGTGTCCGGATGCCAGCGGTACAGCCGCAGCGTCTGGTCAAGGACGCGCGTTCCATTGACAAAACCCTGCTCGTCGCGCGAGAAGTGAATCTCCACATCAGCCGGGCGGGGGACGCCGTCTTGAAGGGCTGCGTTCCCCGGCTCCGTCCTAAAGTAACTCCGGGCTTCAACGATACCTCCGGGCGCGGAAACGGGTGTCTCGATTGAATCCGGATCGACCGTGCTTAATGTCCATACGTCTTCCCTCGGCCTGTCCACAATTGGAAAGTTCTCGAGGAAGGGAGGAACCGCAATCTGTACTTCGCCGGCGGTCAGCACCGTGGTTTGGCCAAAGTCCACGCTTGCCGTGGCGCTTTGTTCGATGCCCTCACGGTTCTCCTCCAGGTCTGCAGGTTCATCCGGCCCCACGATCGTGAAGGTACGGGGGTCCGAAACGGACACCGCCTCCCCCTCATAAAGGAGCACGCGCACGGCGTAGTCGCCCGGCGTAAACTCTTCGGTGTTGAGCTGGCAAATGAAGGGCATCTTCTCGACGGTTCGGAGATTCTGGTACTCGGCCGCCTCGCTCGGCTTGATCTGGAAGACCACG